>DPWC01000138.1:521-6488 GCA_003529305.1 Actinomycetota bacterium | reverse complement strand
CCCGGCTCGACCTGTGGCAACTGCCGCTTCACGGTGGCCTGACGATCCACCCACGCGGTGATCCCCGTCGTGGCAGCAGTCAGGACGGGTCGAGAAATCTGCAACGCCCGGCGGCGGGAGACCTCGAACTGTTGGGCCGATTGACCGGTCCCCTGAAATGTCGCGTTGTTGGTCAAAACGATCAGAGCGTCAATATTGCGGGCGGCTGTTGCCATCACGACATCGTCATGGGCGATCTCAAAACAAATCACGAGCCCTAGGCGGGTTCCCTTCAGGGTGACGACTCCCGGTGTCGTGCCTGACTGGAAATCTGCCGGAATGCGATTGAGGCGAGAGATCAGCCCACCAAGGCTTGAGCGCAACGGAACAAATTCGCCAAAGGGAACCGGCCGTTGCTTGACATAGACCACCTCCGGCGCGCGGCCGGGAGCCCACAACACCGCAGCATTGAGCACCTGGTTCGCTCGGTCGGAGTCCAGAACCCCGCCGAAAAGGATGGGCACGCCCGCTCTTTTCACCACGGCAGCAATTTGCGTTGAGGCAAAGGCATCGCGTCGTGGGTCAAGGTCTGTGCTGTTCTCCGGCCACACGATCAGATCAGGCGCTGGCGCTCTCCCCCGGCGCACTTCAGCGAGCAATCGATCCGTTTGCGCAATATGTCGTTTGAGCACCCCTTGCGCGCGATCCTGGAAGTCCAAACCAGTACCGGGCACTCCCCCTTGGATGAGCGCTACGCGTAGCGGCGCCGCCTTAGTTGGCTGATTTATGGTGCTTGTTTGTCCGAGCAGCACCATTAAAAGAACTGTGGCACCAAGGGCCATGGGACCGATCCACAGCGAGCGAACCGTTCGCTGCTGGGCCATCACCGCCAGCGTTGCCGCCGCCAAGACCACCAAGAAGCCCGCAAGTGGCGGCCCTGCGACGCGCCACGGTGCATCCCATGTCGTGGAGCTCAGAAAATCAGCGCCCGCCCAAGGAAAGCCGCCCCAGGGAAAGCGGTCACGCAGCCATTCCTGAGTTGTCCACGCCAAGGCAATCCACACAGCGCCAACGGGCCAACGGGCCAGTTGGGGCGCAAGAGCACCGACGAGAACCAGCGGTAGCGAACATACGATCGCAGTGGCCAGTCGGGCATCACTGCCGACGACCTGCAGCCACCCCAACACACACCAGAACCAGACAACGGCCCATGCGCCGAGCACCACGGCCGATCCACGCGATTGCCAGCGCAAGGCCAACCAGAGCGCCAGAGCGAGCGCTGGAATCCCCAACCAGGGTCGCGCGGTGGGAATCGCCGCCCAGGCGGCGGTAAGGCCCGCGCCTGCGGCCAAGGCCGCGTCAATGAAAAGACGGCCCGGTCGAGTCACAGCAGTGTCAGACCACGCGGGCGATGGTTGACCCGCTGCGCACCTTCGCGTGTCATGACGACGATGTCTTCGAGTCTGGCTCCCCACCGCTGGGGGATGTAGAAGCCAGGCTCTATCGAGAAGGCCATCCCCGCTCGAAGTTCTTGCGGATTGCCCTGCACGATGTAGGGCTCCTCGTGGGTGGACGTCCCAATGCCATGACCCGTGCGGTGCACGAAGTACTCCCCTAGGCCCGCCTCCGCGAGCACCTGCCGGGCTGCAGCATCGACACTCTGTGCGCTGGCACCGATCGTGGCGGCGTCAAAGGCCTCCTGCTGGGCGCGTTCCAAAGCGGCGCAGTGCTCTAGGTACTGCTGATCAGGTTTACCTAGCCAGTAGGTGCGCGTCTCATCAGAGCAGTAGCCGCTGGGTGTTGTGCCGCCAATATCAACGACAACGGGCTCGCCTGCTTGCAGGATTCGATCCGACACTGCGTGATGAGCACTGGCTGAGTGCGGCCCGCTGGCCACAATGACGAAGTCCACCCGCGCATGTCCTTCGGCCACGATGGCCTCGGCGATATCGCGGGCCACCTGCGCTTCTGAACGCCCAGCCTGCAGCCATTCGCCCATGCGCGCATGCACGCGATCAATGGCGGCACCGGCTATTCGTAGTTCGTCAATCTCAGCTGACGACTTGATCATCTGCAAGGCGTTCAGCGCGGGGCCGGCGAGCACCGGCATGCTCGACATCGCCTGCGCCAAGGCCAAGACTTTAGTGGCCGGCATGTGATCGTCCACGGCAATGACTGCCTCATATGGCAAGAGTTCGACGACCATCGCCACGGCGTCCTGGTCTTCCTGCCAACTCACTACCTGAATCCCGAGGGCCTCCACGCCAGCGGCCAAGGCCGCGGGGTACTCCAGCGCGGGCACGACCAGGACGGCTTCACGGCCCGGTTGCAACACTAAGCAGGTCAATCGCTCTAACGCCACGGCGTCGTAGTTGGTCAGGTAGCGCAGGGCTGGCCCCGGGGTGACCACCAGAGCATCAGCACCCAACGCCTCCAGCGAGTCGGCGGCTCGACGCATCCGCTGCACGAATTCGCTGGGCGCAATCACCACTGCAGTGTAGGCGGCGCTCACGGACTCCGGCAGGATTGAGCGGTGCCCGCAGCCTCCCAGGAGCGACTCCTGCTTCTTGACACGGCGTCGTTGTATTACCGCGCGTACTACGGCATGCCCGACACGATGCGTGCACCCGATGGCACGCCGATCAATGCTGTGCGCGGCATGCTCGACTTCGCCGCGCGACTGATCACCGATCACTCCCCTACTCGATTCGTTGCTGCGCTCGACGCCAATTGGCGGCCGTCCTGGCGGGTGGAATTGCTGCCCTCCTATAAGGCACATCGCGTACTACAGGAGACTGCTGAAGAGACAGCCGAACAACTGGGTCTTGATTTTGAGGAATCAATAGACGAAGGCACCGACCAAGCGCTCGATGATGGAGCCGCCCGGACAGTGGATGCCGTCGCGGAAATGCCCGATGAGCTGTCCGTCCAGATTCCCTTGATTGTGGAGATCTTTCAGCACTTTGGACTCGCAACTTTGGGCGTGGATGACTTTGAAGCTGACGATGTCATCGGAACCCTGACCCATCGAAGTCAGATTCCCGTGGGGATTGTCACCGGAGATCGTGACCTCTTCCAACTCGTTGACGACGCGCTGGTACGCCGGGTGTTGTACACCGCCGCTCGGGGCGTTAATCGCGTCGACATTGTCAACGAAGCATGGATCGCAGAGAAGTATGCGATTCCCGGTAAGTCGTATGCAGACTTCGCCACCTTGCGCGGCGACCCGTCCGATGGACTGCCTGGGGTGCGCGGGATTGGTCAGAAGACTGCGGCGACACTGCTGACGCAATTCGGCGATCTGAGCACCATCATCGCTGCGGCTCATGACCCCGACAGCCAGATGACCGCGACCGTACGCAAGAAATTACTCGACGGCCTGGACTACCTAGCCGTCGCACCTCGGGTCGTTGCAGTCTCGCGAGAGGTGCCCGTACCCGACACCTTGGACGATGCTTTGCCGAGGCTTCCGCGTGATGACGACGCCGTGGAGGAGATGGCCGAGCGCTTGGGATTGGGTCGCTCCGTGGAGCGCCTGCGCACCGCACTGGCCAAGCGAAACTAACCGCTGGCTCGTGAATTCGACTACCCAGTCTTGAGCGGCAAACCCTGATCAGACCTCTGCCATGGACACGACACCTCGGCGGCATTTGCGCACGGCGTCGGCGGCCACCTGACTGATTGGATCGATACCCAAGGCCGCAATCTGACCCAAGAGATCCACGAGTTGGCGCATCGTGCGAACAAAATCTCCGGGGGTGAGTTCGCTGTCTCGCAGAACGCGATCCAACGATCGGCCATCCGCCCAGAGCCAGGCCACCATCGCGAAACTGGCGTCGGGTTCGCGGGCGAAAGTTAAGCCGACTTCTCGTTCGCGTGACTCAATCTGCGCCCACTCGCGGGCCATAGCAGCCAGCGCGGCACCCGTTCGACCCGCGGGAATTTTGGGTGCCTCGCGGGGCGCCTCGCGCTGCCTCGATTCGAACACCAGTGCCGACAGGACAGCAGCGAGTTCCTTCGGATCAAGATTCTCCAGGGCCCCGGTCGTGACCAATTGCGCCAACAGCAGATCCGACTCGCTGTATAACCGAGCCAGCACGCGTCCACTGGCGTTGATGGAGTCACCCTCGAGGTATTCCAGGTCGGCCAGCAGTGCGCACACCCGATCGAAGGTGCGGGCGATCGAGGAGCTCCGGGCATCAATGCGGCGCCGCAGTCCCTCAGCCTCGCGGTGGAGTCGCCAGTACCGCTCAGCGTGCCGGGCGTGGTCCTCGCGATCAGCGCAGCCGTGGCACGGGTGCTGGCGCATCGCTGAACGCAAATCACTGATGGCCGAATCCACTCCTGCAGGTGCCCCTCCTGACAACGCAATTCGCGTGTGATCGTGGCTTCCGATGCTCTCGCGGAGCCGTTGCGAGAGGACGCGGCGCGACGCGGCGTCTCGCCAACGAAAACCCTTGGGCACCGACAGGGTGCCAATGCGGGCCACGGGCGCGCTCAAATCACCGGCAACGAGCCGTCGCACCTCTCGATCGGCGGTGAGCACTTGTGGCCGTGGTTCGCTCATCGGGGCCATGTCGGCATCAATCACCACAGCTGACACCGCATTCCGCCCTCGCCTGGAGCGCAGCGCAACGACATCGCCCACCTCAAGGTCTCGCAATGAGGCGGCAACTTCAGCCCGACGAGCGTGACTGACGGCCTTGGCGGCCCCCGACTCGATATCGCTCAACCGACGCCGAATCGCGGAGTATTCAGTGAAATCACCGAGGTGACAGTTCATCCCCCGTTCCTGTTCCGCCATGGAGCGCTCGCAGCGACGAACCTCCTGAGCTAAACCCTGCACGGAACGATCGGCTTGAAATTGCGCGAAGGAAGTCTCGAGAAGACTTCGGGCACGGTCTCGTGCGGTGCGACCAAGCAGATTGACCGCCATGTTGTAACTGGGCCTAAAAGACGAGTTCAGCGGATAGGTGCGGGTCGAGGCCAAACCGCCCAATGCCTGCGGATCCAATCCCGCATGCCAAGCGACAACGGCATGTCCTTCTATGTCGATGCCGCGTCGGCCCGCTCGGCCGGTGAGTTGGGTGAATTCTCCTGCCGAGATAGCGACATGGTGTTCACCGTTGAACTTCACGAGCCGCTCCAGCACCACACTGCGAGCAGGCATGTTGATCCCGAGTGCAAGTGTTTCGGTAGCGAAGACCACTTTGACCAAACCCAGCGTGAAAAGTTCCTCAACAACTTCCTTGAAAACCGGCAACATCCCTGCGTGATGAGCCGCAACACCCCGTGCAAGAGCTTCTTCGAACTCCGCAAATCGCAGGACGGCGAGATCCTCACCAGGAACGCCCGCACAGCGCTCTTGCACGATGCGCAAAACCTCGTGGCGTTCCGCCTCGTCATTGAGTCGGATGCCTGCGCGAACGACCTGCGTCACTGCTGCATCGCAACCGCTGCGACTGAAGACGAAGACAATCGCTGGTAGAAGTCCTTCACTCTCTAATCGATGGATCTCGTCCAGTCGATCGGGCTCGTGGCGGCTGGCAAAACGCTGCCGACGCCGGGCCGATCGCCCCGCACCTGACCCCTGCCGACCCTTGGACGAGAGGCGTTCGTCATGGGCATCTCGCCGAGCCAGATCGAGCAATTCCGGATTGACCACGCTCTGGTCGTCATCGAAGAACAAGTCGTAGAGGGTCTCGTCGGTGAGGATGTGCTGCCATAAAGGGACTGGCCGGCGTTCACTGACCACGATGTCGGTGTCGCCGCGCACGGATTGCAGCCAGTCACCAAACTCTTCGGCGTTACTGACCGTTGCCGACAGTGCGATTACTCCCACATGCTCTGGGAGTTGGATGATCACCTCTTCCCACACACCTCCGCGTGCGCGATCAGCCAAGTAATGGACTTCATCGAGAACTACATGGGACAGCCCCACCAAAGCGGCGCTGCCCGCATACAGCATGTTGCGCAACACCTCGGTGG
>DPWC01000138.1:0-187 GCA_003529305.1 Actinomycetota bacterium | reverse complement strand
GCCGACCTGCTCAAAACCGTGAATGGCACACAGGTCGTTGTACTTTTGATTGGACAAGGCCTTGATGGGGGTGGTGTAGAAACACTTACCTGCGGCGCTCAGCGCCAGGTGGCAGGCGAATTCGCCGATAATTGTCTTTCCAGCACCCGTGGGTGCGGCGACCAACACCGATCGCCCATCTTCGACA
>DPWC01000004.1:14580-14853 GCA_003529305.1 Actinomycetota bacterium | reverse complement strand
CATGAAGAAGTTCATGCCGATGCCCCAGAAAAACGACAATCGAGGAGCGAAGGCATCAATGTCCAGCCCGGCAGCGATGCCAGCCCGCACATACTCGACGCCATCGGCAAGCGTGTAGGCCAATTCAAGATCAGCAGTCGCACCCGCTTCCTGCAGGTGATACCCACTAATGGAGATGGAGTTGAAGCGCGGCATTCGCTGCGAGGTGTAAGCAAAGATGTCCGAGATGATCCGCATCGAGGCAGCAGGTGGATAGATGTAGGTGTTGCGCAC
>DPWC01000004.1:9145-14326 GCA_003529305.1 Actinomycetota bacterium | reverse complement strand
AACTCTTTGAGGATGTCGTTCTGAATCGTTCCAGCCAGTTGCTCCGGCGGCACACCCTGTTCTTCACCAGCCACCACAAACAGCGCCATGATGGGGAGCACGGCACCATTCATGGTCATGGACACCGACATCTGATCCAGCGGAATGCCATCGAATAACTGGCGCATGTCGATGATGGAATCGATAGCTACACCTGCCATGCCGACATCGCCGGCCACCCGTGGATGATCAGAGTCATAGCCGCGGTGAGTGGCGAGATCGAAGGCGACACTCAGACCCTTCTGGCCCGCCAGCAGGTTGCGGCGATAGAACGCATTGGACTCCTCCGCTGTCGAGAAACCGGCGTACTGACGAATCGTCCACGGCTGGGTGGTGTACATCGTCGGGTAAGGGCCGCGAACATACGGCGAGATCCCTGGCAGCGAATCAACAAAGCCAAGTCCCTCACGATCTGTGGAGGTATACAGCGGCGCCACCGGGATTCCCTCTGGCGTAGCCCATGTCAGCTCCTCGGCCGGCTCGCCGAGCTCCTGTGCAATATCGATGCGCCACTGATCGGCATCAGCACGCTCATTCGGACCGGAAGCCTCCAATGGCACATCGGCGAAGGAGGGAACGCTCATGCTGGCACCCCCATGATCGCCAAGACCTCCGCGGCAGCAGCCAGCACATCGTCGCCCAAGGCGATGATCCGAGTGGCGCCCGCGTCGATCAGTTCAGTGCGAAGAGCCGGGGATCCTCCAGCAATATGAACTGTGCCCACGCCCGCGCGCACCAGTGCCCGAACCGCGGGTGAACCGGCATGGGCATACACATCGTCACTGGACACCACACACACCACTGCCGAGTCGCCTCCGCGAACCGCCTGCTGGAAGTCGGCGGGCATATCGCCAGTGGTGTCCGTCCATTCCATGACCCGAGTGCGAATACCACCGGCCTCATAGAAGTTCTTCGCAAAAGTTGCGCGAGCGGTGTACTGCGACACATCGCCCAGCGCCACCAGAAGAACCGTAGGTGGCTGACCCGCAGCAGCCGCGGCGTCACACCGATCACGCAGCATTTCGAATGGCTCGCTGTATCGGCGCGCTGGCAGTGCGGTGCCGACACGGCGCACAAGTGGGCGGCGCTCGAGAGGCTGCTCGTCAATGTGCGGGAACTCGCTGACCCCGGTCAATGGATCACGACGGTGAGCAATTCTGTTGCTGCGTTCTTGAAAGGCACTCTCCACATGGTCAGCAATGAGTCCTTGTGCCAGCGCTCCCGAGAACCCACCTGCCGCCTCGTACTGCTGAACCAGCGTCCAGGCAGCCGCCGCCAACTGTTCGGTATAGCTCTCCACAAACCACGAGCCACCGGCCGGATCAATCACTCGGGCTAAGCCAGACTCCTCAATCAGGAGCGCGCTGGTGTTACGCGCGAGACGCCGCCCTAGGGCATCGGGGATGCCCAGCGGAAGATCGAAAGGCAGGACCGTCACACTCTGCGCACCCGCAACACCAGCGGCGAACGCCGCCACCGTGCTACGCAGCAAATTGACCCACGGGTCGCGCCGGCTGAGCATGGCCCATGAAGTCACCGCATGCAGGCGCAGTGCTCCCGCTCCGGCCTGCCGTTCAAGGTCCGCACCTGAAGTCCGCGCGACTTGGGCCCAGAGGCGGCGGGCTGCTCGAAACTTAGCGATCGTGGCGAATTGATCTGCTGTCGCCGACAACCGAAACTCGATCTGCTCAAGCGCGAGATCGACCGGGAGTCCAGCATCCACGAGCGCGCGGAGGTATTCGATCCCCGCAGTAATCGCCCCTGCCAGTTCCTGCGCATCGGTGGCTCCGGCGTCGTGCAGCACCGTGCCGTCGGCCACCAGCGGGCGTACCTGTGGGTAGCGCTCAGCTGCTGCCACAGCTACTGCGATCGCCGGAACCAGATCAGGGTGTGCGCCGCGTTGAGCCGCCCAGCCCAGCGGGTCTAATCCCAAGGAGCCTGACACCGCAGTGGGCTCTAACCCACGAGCCGACCACATAGCTTCCAATTCGTGGGCTGCTGCGACACCGTCATCGCCGGCATCAAGAACCACTCCGGCAAGGTCTAAGAGCACCGGCTGCAGTGCGGTGGCCAGTGACCCCAAGGGCAGGCCGGTCTCGCCCACCTTCAGCCACAACGAAGTGGCGCCCCCCTCAAGGTCGTCGACGACATCGCGCGCAACTTCTGCAGGATCAGTGGCGACCTGCAACGCCCGGATGTCCCAGCCACCAATCACGCTCCCGCCGGCAGAACTACCCCGAACGAAGGGGGCCGATCCCGGCAAAGTCCGCTCCGAACCAGCGTGGGCAGCGGTGTACAACGGCTCAAGAGTGATGCCATCCAGCGTGGTGGTGCGAAGACGGGCGTCGAAAGCCTTCTGGAGTTCCTCGGGGCCAGAACTGCCACTGCGGTCGAGGACCTTATTGACCATCGCGCGCCATTGATCCACTGAGACAACGCCTGGATCGAGCGAAAGTTCAGCCAGCGGAGGCAGCGTCGGTTGGGCCGCAGCATCCATAGTCACAGGCTATTGCGCCGGTCTTCTGGCATTGCGGGTCGGGTCACCTAGCCTTACGGCATGGGGCAGCGCGGAAGCAGCCAACTGCGCGTTATCTGCCTTGGCTCTCTGGTCGTTTCTGCTGTTCTTTCGCTGCTCGCGGGCTGCACCTCATCGCCAGGTGATTCCCGTGCCACCGACAGCAATCGGTCCCTTGGTGGCTCGTCTGTGACTTCGTCACCAGCCTCTGGACAAGTCATCGGCGGCGCGGCGTTGGCGCGACCGGGTACCCAAATCGGCAAGGGAGCCAATGTTGGCGCTTTTCCCGCCGTGACTATTGAATCCTTCGTGGTCGCTGACGGCGCCACTGGTCGCATTCTTGCCAGCCGTAATGCGCACCAGAAGCTGCCACCGGCAAGCACCTTGAAAACACTCACAGCGTTAACAGTGCTGCCCCAACTTCGACTGAGTGATACCTACACCGCGCAAGCTGCTGACATCAGCGCTGAAGGTTCGCGAGTGGGGCTTTACGCGGGAAGTCCTTACACCTACGACGACTTGATGTATGCGATGTTCCTGCCCAGCGCCAATGATGCGGCGACAGCCTTGGCGCGCGCCCGCGGAAGTGTGTCGCGCACTGTGACCGCAATGAATCGTGAGGCTCAACGCCTTCAAGCCCGCGACACCGTGGCGAAGAATCCCACCGGCCTGGACGCCGCTGGGCAGGTGTCATCGGCCTACGACTTGGCACTTCTGGGCCGCGAAGGGCTACGCAACCCAGACATCGCCCGGTACGCCGCCGCCAAGCGCTGGCGTTTTCCGGGCCGACAGCCGACGGGCGGTGCCCGACGCAGCACCTTTGTCATAACGACCGAGAATCGTTTGATGCTTGGTGGATTCCCAGGAGTAGTGGGCGTCAAGACGGGCTACACCACGAATGCCCAGCGGACCTTCATCGGCGCCTACCGAGCCCAAGGGCACTACATCCTCATCTCCATGATGCGAAACCGTGAACCCACTGCTGTCGATGCCCGACGACTTTTCGAATGGGGTGCGCGCAACGCGGCGCGCATCAGTGAACCAGTCGGCGTACTGGTCGAACCCGTCGCCCCGGCCCCTAGCCCCGATCCTCCACCCGTGACTCCGACGCCCACCAGCATCCCCACTCCGACGCTCGGCGTCAGTGCCACCTCGACGCCCGGCGTCAGTGCCACCTCGACGCCCAGCGTCAGTGCTACTTCGTCGCCCAGCATCAGTTCCGCCGGCCCTGCCGCCACATCACCACCGCCCACCACCGACGCCCCCGCACCGCGTCGCAGCATCAGCACTGCAGGGTGGATTCTGATCGGCCTATGCGTTGCGGTTGCCGCCGTCTTGTTCTGGGCCGGGTCAGTAGCGAACGGGTCATTAGCCCGACGCCGTGTTCGGCGGCGTTACCGGCGCTGACCTCGCGGTCGTTTTCGCGTTGTCCAGCACGGGCGGATCATCAGGCAGGAACGAATCCGACCCGTTCATACACCGCTTCCAAGGTCGGTACCGCCACGGCTCTGGCCCTTGCCGCTCCATCGTGCATGACCTGCCGCAACTGGTCAGGGTCAGCCAACAGGGCCCGCACTTTCTCCTGGAACGGTTCAACAAACGCCACGACACTGTGCGCCACAGATGCCTTCAGGTCGCCATATCCGGCTCCGGCGTACCCCTCAACAAGTTCGGTAATCGGGCGGCCGGTCAAGGCCGACTGAATGGTGAGCAGATTGCTCACTCCCGGCTTGTTCTCCTCGTCGAAGGCAATCTCGCGGCCGCTGTCGGTCACCGCTGAACGCACCTTTTTGGTGATGGCCGCCGGGTCCTCCAGCAATTCGACGAGGCCGGCACTGGACTCGGCCGACTTGCTCATCTTCGCTGTGGGATCCTGCAGGTCCAAAACTTTGGCAGTCGCTCGCACAATGCGGGCACGCGGAACGGTGAAGGTCTCACCAAATCGACTGTTGAATCGCTGAGCGAGGTCGCGCGTGAGTTCTAAGTGTTGTCGCTGGTCCTCACCCACAGGGACCTCATCGGCCTGGTAGAGCAAGATGTCGGCCGCTTGCAAGATCGGATAGGTGAAGAGTCCGACTGAGGATCGCTCGGCGCCGCCCTTGGCCGACTTGTCCTTGAATTGCGTCATGCGACTGGCCTCGCCAAAGCCGGTGATGCACTGCAGCACCCACGCCAGTTGCGCATGCTCAGGAACCTGGCTCTGCACAAACAGCGTGCACTGTTGCGGATCTAGACCCATCGCCAGCAACTGCGCCACCGACAGCAAAGTTCGTCGAGTCAGATCCTCGGGGTAGTAGTCGACCGTGATGGCATGCAGGTCCACCACGCAGTAGAAGGCATCCGACTCCTGCTGCACCTGTACCCACTGCTGCAGAGCACCAAGGTAGTTGCCCAAGTGAAAAGAATCGGCCGTCGGCTGAATGCCGGACAGCACCCGCTGGGCTCCCTCAGTCATGCGCGTGATTCTGCCCGACGCCTTCAGCTCTACTACCGGGCGACACCACGACGATGCGCTCGACTCTGCGTCCATCCATGGCCACGATCCGCAAAGTGGGGCCATCGGCATCATTCAGGGTCACAGCATCGCCGATGGTGGGGATCTTGCCGAGTTCGGCGACGATGAAACC
>DPWC01000004.1:4287-8790 GCA_003529305.1 Actinomycetota bacterium | reverse complement strand
CCCTCAACCTCACGCCCGCCATCGGCGGTGACAACTGGTTCGTTCGGTCGGTGGGCATTGAACTCGTCGCGGATATCGCCGACAAATTCCTCGATCAAGTCCTCCAAGGTGACAATCCCGGCCGTCCCGCCGTACTCATCCACCACCACCGCAAGATGAGATCCACGATCACGCATCTCGCTCAAAGCCGGGAACAGCAACTTGCTGCCCGGAAACATCTCGACAGGTCGAATGAGTTCGGCAATCTTTGCTCGTGAGCCCGTCAACGCGGGATTGAGCAGATCACGCACTCCGACATAGCCGACAACATCATCGACTCCCTCACCCACCACGGGGTAGCGTGAATGAGACAGATTCGCGGTTTCGCGAGCTGCGTCGGTCACAAAATCATCGGCCCGCAGGAACTTCACCTCCGTGCGCGGCACCATTACCTCACGCAGGCGCGTTTCGCCGGCTTCAAAGACCTCACTGACGATGCGCTGCTCATCCTCCGATAGCGCCTCGTGGGCCAGCAACATGACTTGGAGTTCTTCCTCCGTCACCCTGCTGCGCTTGGCTTTGGGATCGCCGCCGAGCATCCGCACGAGTGCGTCCGAACACACTGACAGAGCCCAGATCACTGGCCGAAACAGCGCCGCCGTCCGATCGATCGCACCAGCTGAGGCCAACGAAATCACCTCGGGGCGTTGCAGTGCCAGCCGCTTGGGCACCTGTTCACCGACCACTAACGAGATGAAGGCAATCAGCAAAGTGATGCCGAGGAAGCAACCCACATCAGCCACCGTCGCGTTGACACCCCGATCAACCAACGCCTTCGATGCTTGCTGAGCCAGCGTCTCGGCGCCGAAGGCTGCAGCAATCAGGCCAGCGAGGGTGACACCAATCTGAGAGGCAGCAAGGAATCGGTTGGGATCGCCGTGCAACTTCGCCAACCGTCGTCCCCGGCGGCCACGCTCTTTGAGCCCCTCAATCTGACTTTCGCGCAAGGAGATCAGGGCGAACTCAGCGGCCACAAAGAAAGCACCCACCAAGATCAGCAAGGCCAGCACGCCCAGGCTGATCAGCACATGCGCCACAAGCAGCCCTTCTGCGGATCCGACCCGTTAAGGCTACCGGTGGCTACGCGAATGTCACCACGACGGCGGCGTGGTCACTCCACCGAGTGTCATAAGACTCTGCCCGAGCGACGCGTACCGAACGCAGGCGAGTAGCGAGGTCTTTGGTGGCCAATGCATAGTCGATGCGCCAACCGGCGTCGTTGTCGAAGGCTTTGCCACGCCACGACCACCAGGTATACGGGCCAGGACCATCTCCTGCTGCCACGCGGCCAAGGTCAGTCCAGCGACCGCGGGCCAGCCAGCGATCGATGTGCGCACGCTCCTCAGGCAGGAATCCGGCACTGGACAGATTGCCCTTCCAATTCTTCAGGTCCTCTTGGCGATGGGCCACATTGAAGTCACCGCTGACGAAAGCTTGGCGATCTGTGCGGGTCGCGCGGGTGGCCAGTGCCGACATCCGGCGATCCATCGCTGTCAGGAAGCGGTACTTCTCCGCCTGCTTCTCCGGCTTCTCCGCATCACCGGTGGGCACATAGGCCGACACCACGGTGAGAGCGCCGATGGCGGAGTCAAGGTCGACCTCAATCCATCGGCCATGGTCGTCAAACTCGGGCGCTCCTAATCCCACTCGCACTGCCGAAGGCTGTTGTTTGCTCAATACCGCGACACCATTGCGACCAAGTGTTGCTGCTGGCGAGTGCGAGACA
The DNA here is from genome assembly GCA_003529305.1 of Actinomycetota bacterium. Taxonomy (GTDB): domain Bacteria; phylum Actinomycetota; class Actinomycetes; order UBA12327; family UBA12327; genus UBA12327. Next base: position 7,025 of record DPWC01000004.1, on the reverse strand, counting down.
TGCCAACCAGAGAAGGCGGTGCCGGCTATTGCCTCGTGCAATTGCTCGTGCGTCGCGCGGACTTCTTGCAGACAGAGCACTTGGGCACGCAGCGCCGCCAGTTCGCCGAAACCACCGTTACGCCGGGCGGCGCGAACACCATTGACATTGGCCGTGACGATCCTCAGTGGCATGGTGCTATCCCAGCCAGAGCATCGACGGCGTGGCAGGCAATGCCTTAGTGGGCCGCCATTGCCCGCTGCAAGTTCTGATCAATAGAGGCCAAGAACTCCTGAGTGGTCTCCCACGGCTGGTCGGGGCCGATCAACACGGCGAGATCCTTGGTCATGCTGCCCGCCTCCACCGTTTCGATGCAGACCCGCTCCAGGGTCTGCGCGAAGTGACTGACCTCGGGGGTCGAGTCCATCCGACCGCGGTAGTCCAAGCCACGCGTCCAGGCGAAGATCGAGGCGATCGGGTTGGTGGAGGTCGCCTTGCCTTGTTGGTGCTGACGGTAGTGCCGGGTCACAGTGCCGTGGGCCGCCTCGGCTTCAATCGTGCGGCCATCTGGCGTCATCAGCACAGAGGTCATCAGGCCGAGCGATCCGAATCCCTGAGCGACGGTGTCGGACTGCACATCGCCGTCGTAGTTCTTGCAGGCCCAGACATAGCCACCCTCCCACTTCATGGCACACGCCACCATGTCGTCGATCAGACGGTGCTCATAGGTCAGGCCTGCCTTATCGAATTCGGCCTTGAATTCGCTCTCAAAGACTTCGGCGAACAGATCTTTGAACCGTCCGTCATAGGCCTTCATGATCGTGTTCTTCGTCGACAAATAGACAGGCATATTTCGGTCGAGGCCATAACGCATTGATGCTCGGGCGAAGTCGCGAATCGAATCATCGAGGTTGTACATCGCCATGGCGACACCGCCACCGGGGAAGTCATAGACATTCAGTTCCATGGGCTGCCCGCCGTCAGCAGGGGTGTAGGTCAAAGTCAGCGAGCCTGGTCCCGGAACCACGGTGTCGGTGGCTCGGTACTGGTCACCGAATGCATGACGGCCGATCACGATCGGCTTGGTCCAGCCTGGCACCAAACGAGGAATGTTCGAGATAACGATCGGCTCGCGGAAAATCACTCCACCCAGAATGTTGCGGATCGTGCCGTTCGGCGACTTCCACATCTTCTTCAGACCGAATTCCTCCACGCGCGCTTCGTCCGGCGTGATGGTGGCGCACTTAACCGCGACGCCGTACTTCTTCGTTGCCTCCGCTGAGTCAATCGTGACCTGATCGTCCGTGGCGTCGCGGTGTTCCATGCCCAAGTCGAAGTACTTCAGGTCAATATCAAGGTACGGAAGGATCAGCTGCTCCTTGATGAACGACCAGATGATCCGCGTCATCTCGTCGCCGTCCATTTCGACGATGGGGTTGGCGACCTTGATCTTGCTCATGAGTTCCGTTCCTTGACTGAGGCGACTGTGCTGACGGCGGGTATGAATCAGATGAGACCAAGAGCGGAAACAGCATCGCGCTCTTCTAGCAATTCGCCCACGGAGGCATCAATGCGGGCACGCGAGAAATCATCAATCTCAAGTCCTTGAACAATCTGCCACTCACCGTTGACCGAGCGCACCGGGAAGGAGCTGATGATTCCCGCCGGAACGCCATAGGAGCCGTCCGAAGGTATAGCAGCTGACACCCAGCTGTCCGCGGAAGTGCCGTTGACCCAGTCGAAGATGTGGTCAACTGCCGCGTTGGCGGCAGAAGCCGCCGACGACGCTCCTCGCGCCTCGATGATCGCCGCGCCGCGCTTGGCCACCGTGGGAATGAAATCGTTCTCCAGCCATGTCTGGTCATTCACCACTTCGGCCGCTGGGCGACCATCGATGGTTGCGTGAAAAATGTCGGGGTACTGGGTCGCTGAGTGGTTGCCCCAGATTGTGAGGTTCTTGATTTGCGTGGTGGCCACATTGGCCTTCTTGGCCAGTTGCGTCAATGCACGGTTGTGGTCGAGGCGGGTCATGGCAGTGAAGCGCTCGTTGGGCACATCGGGGGCGTGCGATGCCGCGATCAACGCGTTGGTGTTGGCCGGGTTGCCCACCACAAGGACGCGAATGTCGTCAGCGGCTCCAGCGTTGATGGCCTCACCCTGGGGCTTGAAGATGCCGCCGTTGGCCTCCAGCAGGTCGCCGCGTTCCATTCCCGCTGTCCGCGGCCGGGCCCCAACCAGCAAGGCCACATTGGCGCCATCGAACGCCGCACGCGGGTCGTCAGTGATGTCGATCCCCACTAGGTTCGGGAACGCACAGTCATCGAGTTCCATGGCGGTTCCCTCGGCTGCCTTCAGCGCCGGCGTGATTTCCAGCAGGCGCAGTCGCACGGGAACATCGGGGCCCAACAACTGTCCCGAAGCAATGCGAAAAAGCAGGGCATAGCCGATCTGTCCGGCAGCGCCGGTAACTGTGACCGTGGCTGGAGTGCGCGGGGCCATCTGGCGGTTCCCTCCTGGGGGTCGCGGCAGCCGGTGGCTGCGACTAACTGGCGCGCCGGACCCTAGCGAACCGCTCAGGAGGCGCCGACAGCCGCCTCGGCGGCCTCCACCACATTGGTCAGCAGCATTGCGCGGGTCATGGGCCCGACCCCACCGGGATTTGGCGTCAGGTGTCCGGCGACAACGGAGCAGTTGGGGTCGACATCCCCCGCCACCCCTGCATCGGTGCGGGTGATCCCCACATCCACCAACGCGCTTCC
>DPWC01000004.1:0-3920 GCA_003529305.1 Actinomycetota bacterium | reverse complement strand
GTTCCGGTGTGACACAGCGTGACGGTGGCATTCTCGCTGCGGCGAGTGAGCAGCATACCCATCGTTCGGCCCACCGTGACACCTCGGCCGATGACACACACCTGGGCGCCATCCAGCGGAACTGAGTAGTGACGAAGCAGCTCAATGATGCCCCGAGGCGTACAAGGCAGCGGTCCTGGAATTCCGAGCACCAAACGCCCAAGGTTGACCGGGTGCAGTCCATCGGCATCCTTGGCCGGGTCGATCAATTCCAAAACCGCATCAGCATCGATACCGGCTGGCAAAGGAAGCTGAACGATGAACCCGGTACACGCCGGGTCAGCGTTGAGTTGGCGCACCGCATCTTCGATGTCCTGCTGCGAAGCCGTGGCCGGCAAATCGATCCGAATCGATTCGATGCCCACCTCAGCACAGTCACGGTGCTTACCGTCGACATAAGCGTGGGAGCCGGGATCCTCACCTACCAAGATCGTGCCAAGCCCAGGTACCACCCCTTGAGCTCGCAATGCAGATACGCGCTTGGCCAACTCCGCCTTCAGGGATGTCGCCAGAGCCTTGCCGTCAAGTTTCACCGAAGCCATGGCCGGAGTATGCCGCAGAAGTGGATTACACCCGTCGCCGGACCATTGCACTAGATCCCAGTGCTACGGCGACGAAGGTCAGCACGACGCCAATCACTTGATGCAGGCCCAGCGCGCCCCGCGTGGTCGGCACCACCACATCCAGCACCACCGCGCCCAGAAGTTGGCCCGCGATAGAGGTCAGTGTCAGCAACAACACACCAAGCGTGCGTACCAGTCGCGCAGCAGTGACGACAAAGGTGGCGCCAATCAATCCGCCGACATACAGCCACGGTCGCTCAAGGGGCGAAGGAGCCCGGGAAAAGTCTGGGTGGCGCAGCAGCGTGAGGGTCCACAACATGATGCCGCCCACGGTGAAATTCATCCACGCCGCAGCGATAGGGCTTCCCGTGGCTGCAGCCACCCGTCCGTTGAAGGCCTGCTGTGCCGACACCAGCGTGCCCGCGAAGAAACACACCAACACTGGAACCGCACTGAGGTGCAGCGAAGTCCCGAACGGATCGGCCGCCACCGCGACCGCCACCAGCGAGATGACGGCTGCGGAGACCCGTGTTCGCGTCAAAGCCAATCGCCCGCCCGGCCCCAGACCCAGCCGATCAACTTCCAGACTTGATGTCGTCTGGCCGGCCACCAAGGCGACGGTGAACAACGAGACTCCAAGCACCGGCACCGCAAAGCCCTGGGAAGCCACCAAGGTGGCACCACCGAGCCCCCCGAGGCACAACCACCAGGCCAACTGCTTGCCCCGCACCAATCCGGGGATTGCTGCCAGAGCGCGGCGATGTTGTGGCCCCGCTACGACGGCCACCGTGATGATGACCCAACCAAGAATGAAGCCGAGGGCTGCACCACCGATGGCATCGCCAAGGTCTCGAGCCAACGCGGCGTTGGCGCGACCTTGAATGGCCACCAGGGCGCCGATCAGAACACCGAGAGCCGATCCCCCGACGATGCTGCGTCGAGAAGTGGCCACGCCGATGCGCTCAGTGGAAGAAATGTCGAGTCCCGGTGAAGTACATCGTCACGCCGTGGGCAATAGCGGTGTCAATGACCTCTTGATCACGGACCGATCCACCGGGCTGCACAACGGCACGCACTCCCGCCTCAATGAGCACTTCAAGGCCATCGGGAAAGGGGAAGAAGGCGTCTGAGGCGGCCACGGCGCCCCGCGCTCGCTCTTCCCCCGCGCGCCACACGGCTAACCGTGCCGAATCCACGCGGTTGACCTGGCCCATTCCCACGCCGACGGTAGCTCCGTTCTGTGCCAACACGATGGCGTTGGACTTCGCCGCTCGGCAGGCTCGCCACGCGAAAGCGAGGTCCGCTAGCACTGTGTCATCAGCGGGGGCGCCGCTCGCCAATTGCCAGTTCGCCGGATCATCGCCATCAGCTTGGAATCGATCCGCATCCTGAGCCAGCACTCCACCGCTGATCGGCCTAGTCTCCGCAACACTTCCTGAGATCGGCGGCGCGCAGACCAGCACTCGCAGATTCTTCTTGGTGCGCAGCACTTCGAGTGCATCTGGTTCGTAATCCGGCGCCACGATGACCTCGGTGAAAATCTCGGCAATCTGCTCTGCCGCTGCGCGAGTGATCGGTCGATTCGCCGCGATAACGCCACCGAAGGCCGACACCGGATCACAGTCGTTCGCTCGCTGATGCGCTTGGGCGATATCTGATCCCACCGCAATGCCGCACGGATTGGCGTGCTTGATGATCGCCACCGCTGGCTCGGGATGGTCGTAGGCCGCACGACGGGCCGCATCAGCGTCGACATAGTTGTTGTACGACATCTCTTTGCCATTGAGCTGTTGTGCCTGCGCAAGGCCTGGTGCGCTGGCGGGATCCGCATACAGCGCTGCACTCTGGTGGGGGTTCTCCCCATAACGCAATACAGCCGTGCGCTGCAACGACTGAGCTCGAAAGTCTGGCAGTCCGGAGTCATCTGCCGGTGCGTACGAACTGGCGAACCACGACGCCACGGCAGCGTCGTAAGCCGCGGTGTGCGCGAAGGCTTCGGCGGCAAGCCGCTGGCGCTGCGCCATGTCGAATCCGCCACTGTTCAAGGCGGCGATGACATCGGTGTACCGCGCGGGATCTACCACTACGGCCACACTGGGATGGTTCTTTGCAGCAGCTCGAACCATGGACGGTCCACCAATATCGATCTGCTCCACACACTCATCAACCGTGGCCCCCGACGCCACCGTGGCGCTGAAGGGGTACAGATTCACGACGACCAAATCGAAGGCTTCGATGCCCAACTCGTCGAGTTGCTCGCGATGACTCGCCAGCCGACGATCAGCCAAAATCCCGGCGTGCACTCGGGGGTGCAAGGTCTTGACTCGACCATCAAGGCACTCAGGAAAGCCGGTGAGATCGCTGACGCCGGTCACCGGTACACCCGCCTGAGCAATGGTGGAGGCGGTCGAACCGGTCGACACGATCTCGACACCCGCCGCGTGCAGGGCTTGGGCCAGTTCGCTGAGGCCCTGCTTGTCATACACGCTCACCAAAGCGCGGCGAATCTGCTGCTTGCTCACGACGACGACACCCTTTCCTGCGGTATTCCTTCTGCGCACACCCGCCCGACGACTTCCACCAACAGTTCGCGCTCCTGCTGCTTGATGCGTTCGTGCAAGCTCGACTCATCATCTTCCGGCAAAATAGCTACTTCCCGCTGCGCCAACACCGGCCCGGTGTCGACGCCTTCATCCACGAGGTGCACCGTGCACCCAGTGACGCTGACGCCAGCAGCCAACGCATCTCGAACAGCATGCGCGCCCGGAAAAGCCGGCAATAACGCAGGATGGGTGTTCAGCACCGTGAAGTCCTTTAGCACTTCGGCTCCCAAGATCTTCATGAACCCTGCGCTGATGATGAGGTCAGGTCGGTACTCCGCGATGGCGTCGCGCAAAGCGCGATCCCAGGCACCCCGATCTGGGAAATCCTCGAGGGGAGTCACGAAAACAGGGATGGCTTCGGCTTCTGCTCGGACCAAGCCCTCGATGCCGTATCGATCCGCACCGACGGCGACAATCTCTGTATTGACCGGTGGGTGATCAATGAGTGCTTGCAGCAGGGTTCCGGTACCCGAAACCAAGACGACCAGACGGGCCCGGGAACTTGCGCTGCCCGGGATCGCCACGGCGTGACCCTATCGGCGGCGCCGAGTCGACAGCGTTCGCAGGGCCCAGGCACTTGACGCGGCGCTGACGGCCAGAACCACTGCGCCCACCAGCAACACACTGACCGCCGACGGTCCGATCTGCGCGAGTCGTCCAGCACCCAAACCACCATGTGTCAATGCCGCCAGCGCCGCCAAGACGGCGGAACAAC
>DPWC01000182.1:6193-6340 GCA_003529305.1 Actinomycetota bacterium | reverse complement strand
CTTGCCGCGTTCCTGCTCGGCGCTGGCCGTTTGGCTCACGCTGTCCTGCCTTCGTCGTCGGTGCGTGGCAAGAACACGGTTGTTCTTGCCAGGGCCGGCTCCTTGTCGAGGCCGGTCCTCCGCAGGGGCGACAGGACTTGAACCTGC
>DPWC01000182.1:0-5875 GCA_003529305.1 Actinomycetota bacterium | reverse complement strand
TTCGGATCCGGCGATGCACCGCTGCACCCCCGCTGTCCGTTCCCGGATGCGGGCATGCTGGCGCAAGGGTGGTTTTCGCCAGAGGTGCAAGTGTAGGCGAGGGACTGAAGGGGCAGCCCACCGGACCCTGAGGCGCTGCTTGCCCACCAAGTGGGACGATTCGGCCATGACTGCACCGCGCACTCGGGTCTCGCGTCGCATCGGCGCTATCGCTGAATCGGCCACCTTGGCCGTGGATGCTCGGGCTAAGGCCCTGAAGGCGCAGGGTCGTCCGGTGATCGGCTTTGGTGCTGGTGAACCGGACTTCCCAACACCGGACTACATCGTGCAAGCCGCCATCGCCGCGTGTTCGGATCCGGCGATGCACCGCTACACCCCCGCGGCTGGTCTGCCCGCACTGCGCGAAGCCATTGCAGCCAAGACGCTGCGCGATAGTCAGTTTGCTGTTGATGCCGCACAGGTGTTGGTGACCAACGGTGGCAAGCAGGCCATCTATAACGCCTTCGCTGCGCTGCTAGATCCGGGCGATGAGGTGTTGGTGCAGGCGCCGTACTGGACCACCTATCCCGAATCGATCCAGTTGGCCGGTGGCGTTCCGGTGATCGTGACCACGGATGAATCCACCGGGTATTTGGCCACGGTGGAGCAGTTAGAGGCTGCGCGTACTGATCGCACGAAGGTGCTGCTGTTTGTCTCACCGTCAAACCCGACGGGTGCGGTGTATCCGGCCGAGCAGGTGCGCGCGATCGGCGAGTGGGCGTTGGAAAAAGGCTTGTGGGTTGTCACCGACGAGATCTACGAGCACCTGATCTACGGCGATGCACAGTTCACCTCGATGCCTGCACTGGTGCCGGGGCTTGCTGAGCAGTGTGTGATCGTCAACGGAGTGGCTAAGACTTTTGCGATGACCGGTTGGCGTGTGGGTTGGATGATCGGTCCAGCGGACATCATCAAGGCGGCAGGCAACCTGCAATCGCACGCCACCTCAAATGTCTCCAATGTGGCGCAAAAAGCGGCCCTTGCCGCGGTGACCGGTGACCTTTCTGCCGTGGCACAGATGCGCGAGGCCTTTGATCGCCGGCGCCGATTGATGGTGTCGATGCTCAATGACATCCCCGGCGTGACTTGCCCCGAGCCCTTCGGTGCGTTCTACGCCTACCCGTCGGTCAAAGAGCTGCTGGGCCGCAACATCGGTGGTCATGTTGCGCACGACACTCAAGAGCTCTCAGCACTGTTGCTCGATGAGGTTGAGGTAGCGGTGGTGCCGGGTGAAGCGTTCGGCACACCTGGTTACCTGCGGTTGTCGTATGCACTTGGTGATGACGACCTTGTCCAAGGCGTCGGGCGGATCGCGAAGTTCCTAGGGCAGGCGGGGTAGGCACGCTTCAGCCACATTGACATGTCCCGTATTCGCTAGAAGATTTCAGTATCTAGGTCTGCGAGCTATGGCACGATCTGTCGTGCCAGATTTCGAGGGGGCATGGTGGACGCAAACATTGACCTGAACGGGGGAGATCTCGCCGGCAGGGACCTGTCGGGTGCAGACCTGACGGAGGCAAATCTTCAAGGCGCCGACCTGCATGGAGCGAACCTTCAGGGGGCGAATCTGCGGGCGGCGAACCTGCGGGGGACGAACCTGCAGGGCGCGATGCTCACTGGCGCTCGACTGTTCTATGCGAACTTAGAAAGTGCGAATCTCACTCGAGCTGATCTGAGCGATGCGCTACTCGGATCGGCCAATCTGGATGACGCAATATTGGATAACACGGTTCTTGACGGTGTCAGGGCAGAAGGTGCCACTATGCGAGGAACCGTGCTGATCAATTCCTCGCTTCCGGATCAGTACACCGTGATAGATGGTCAGGTATTTCGGACACGCGTTGATCTGAAGAATGGTCAATTAGCTCACACGAGCATGGCTTTCACTGTTCTTGAAGGGATGGACCTTCAAGGCGCGAACTTGCGAGGCGTAACTTTCACGGGAGCACTTCTGCACGGGACGAATCTGCGGGGTGCGGACCTAGAACGAGCGGACCTGCGGGGAGTAAACCTCAAGGGTGCGCTCCTGGAGGAAGCCAACCTGAAGGGTGCTCGCCTAGAGGAAGCCAACTTTGAAGAGGTGAACCTTTCGGGAGTGAACCTTGAAGAGGCGAATCTTTCGGGGGCGAATCTTTCGGGGGCGAATCTTTCGGGGGCGAATCTTTTGCGAGCCTTGTTGCGTGCTGCGCATCTGGACAAGGCATCGCTTCCAGAGGCTTTCGTGTTGGTAAATGGAGTGGGCTTTCGGACTGCCAGGGATTTCAACAGTGGTCAATTGGCGGGGTGTGACCTATCGTTTATGGCCTTGATGGACGCAGACCTTCAAGGCGCAGACCTTCGAGGCGCAGACCTTCGAGGCGCAGACCTTCGAGGCGCAGACCTGAGGCGGGCGAACCTTGAAGGTGCAGACCTGAGGCGGGCGAACCTTGAAGGAGTTCGTTTTGAAGGTGCAGCGTTGTTGGGTGCCAGACTGAGTGATGCGCTTATGGAAGAAGCATCGCTTCCGGGTCAATTCGTCTTGGTAGATGGGGTAATTTTTCGCACGGCAGGGGACCTCAACGATGGTCAATTAGCTGGCTGCGATCTCTCCTCCGTGGCGTTAGTGGGAGCGGACCTGAAAGGAGCGAACCTGAAAGGAGCGAACCTTGAAGGTGCGTGCCTCGATAAGGCCTCCCTGAACGCCGCAGATCTACGAGGGGCGAACCTGCAGGATGCGATCTGCTCTGGAACGAACCTTGAAGGTGCGGATCTACGAGGGGCGAACCTTCAAGGGGCCTTACTTATTGACGCTGATTTCAAGTGTGCCAAGCTCAACGACGCGAATCTTCGAGGAGCGCATATTGACCATTCTCGATTCGAAGGTGCACAGATCAGTGATGCCGACATGTCGGGTGTTTCGCCCGATGAATACGGCGACTACGGCGTCTTCGCATCCTTCACTGACGCCGTCATGCACAACACGAGGTTGACAGATGCTCGCTTGGTCGGTTGCGGGTTCTATGGCACTGATCTCACCGGTGCTGATCTCACCGGTGCTGATGTAAGCGGCACGAGTTGGGACGGGGCTAACCTCACGGATGCCCTACTTCCCGGCAGCCTGTGTCCGAGCTTCGAGGTGACGTCCGGTGGTTCCAAGATTGTAGGTCAGCCCGCGCGCCTACCCGATGGTGTGGTGTTGGTTCGTGGTGTCTTTGTCGGTCCTCGCCTGTACGTCTCGCGGGCTGATCTTTCCCATGGAGATCTGTCAGGAGTCGAGCTCGATTCCACAGATTTTGACACAGGAACGCTATTCGTGGGATGTGACTTCTCTGGAGCCAATCTGGCGAACGCCTGGTTGTCGGGATTCGATTTCACGGGAGCAAGGTTCCACCGTGTCCATCAAAGTGAAGATGAAGTGGACCGAGAGGGTGGGCCGTTTTTCAAGGGGGCCAATCTCACAAGAGCGGAATTCGTCGATGCGCATCTGCAAGAAGCAGACTTCACCGACGCAATACTGACCGAAGCAACCTTCATGCAGTGTGTGATTTCGGACGCCGATTTCTCGGGCGCCAACTTTGATGACGTGGTTTCCAGCGGACTCGTCGGCACTCCCGTGCACCTTCCCGATGGTTGGCAGATCCGCGACGGGTCGTTTACCAAGGTGTGAAGCAGTAGGGATTGATCTCGGCATCGGATTTAGTCTCTAAGAGGCCAGATCCGTAGCCACAACGACTCCACGGCTACCACCCCTCGCTTGAGGCGTTGTCCGGCGCCGGCTAGCACTGAGGTGAACTGGTCGAGAACCCTCCACCGGTCAGATTGACGCGCCCTCACTCGTGCACGAGCCCGCAACAGCGCCATGGAAGGCGCTCAAGTGATGAGCATGCATTTCTTCCGGTTAGTCGGAGTGAGCCTTTTCAAACCAGCTCAGGAACCGCCTCCTCGCCCGCCAAGCGATGATCGTGACCACCACCGACCCCATGATGCACACCACCGCGACACCAGCCAGAGCTCGTGCCAACTGCGATGGTCCCCCAGTGCCGCTCACGATCAAGTGACCAAGACCTGAGCCAAAGCCCATCAAGATCGCGGTGGTCGATAGCGCTCGCCAGCGCACCATGGCGTCGAACAAGGCCGCACCTTCGGGATCGCCTCGGAAGGGATCGTCGATCGTCATCGGTGTGCTCGCCCCATCACCAGAGCGCCGGATCGTCCCCGACGATCACTGGCTCAGGCACCAAGGTCACACCGAACTTTCCTTGCACCGCTTCGCGAATCGAGCGGGCCAGAGCAACCACATCGGCCGCTGACCCCCCAGGTGTGGAAGTGATCGCCAATGCGTGCTTGCTCGACAATCGCGCAGAACCCATCGCCTGTCCGCGAACAAAGCCCGCTTGTTCGATCAACCAGGCCGCTGAGGTCTTGACCCGGCCGTCATCCATTGGCCACCGCGGTGCCTGCTCAGGAAGCGCATCGGCCTGCCCCGCATCAAGGATCGGATTGGTGAAGAACGATCCAGCCGAGGCGGTGTCGGGATCCGTGTGGTCGATCACCATGCCCTTGGCGCGACGCAGTTCCAGCACCGCGTCGCGCACTTGCCCCAGCGGCGCGCGCTCACCGATCGCAATTCCCAGCGCCTTGGCTAGCTCGGCGTAGCGCACGGGCTCAGACAGCGAACCGGCCCTCAACTGAAACTCCACCTCCAGCACCACATACTCGCTGCGACCTTTGAAAGCGCTGGTGCGATAACCAAAAGCACACTCGGCTGCCGCGAAGGTGCGAATCGCGGAGGTAGTTCGATCCCACACCCGCACCGAGGCGATGCTTTTGGCAACTTCTTGCCCATAGGCACCGACATTTTGAATCGGCGTTGCGCCGGTGGTTCCTGGAATACCGCTGAGCGATTCCACCCCCACCCACTGATTGCTCACTGCCTGCTGCACGAGGTCATCCCAGGAATGCCCGGCCTGCACCCGCAGCGTGACCCCCGCACAGTCACTGCGATCAGTGACCTCAACACCGCTCGTGGCGATACGCACGACATCGCCAGCAAAGCCCGCATCCGGGATCACCACATTGCTGCCACCACCCAGGATCAGCAACGAACGAGCATCGGCGTCAGCAGCGCGCACTGCCTTGATGACCTCATCAGCAGTGGTCGCGGTGATCAAGCGTTCAGCTGGACCGCCCACCCCCAGCGTCGTCAACGGCGCGAGCGGGACACCTACTTCGCTGCGCACGCGAACAATCTAAGCCCGGCAGCCTTAGTCGCGGCCGCGCGGCGCAAGGATCGCGTCCTTGCCACGGAAGCTCTGCAGCAGACGGTCATAGGTGCGCTTGGACTCGCGCTCGCGCAACTGCGGGTCGCTGTCGTGATACCCGCGGTGGCGCTCCTGATGCACCGGCAAATCCGCCGGCCCCTGCGCCACTAACCAGCCAGCACTGCGCAACGCCAGCGACCATTCCATGTCGGCGTTGCGGTAGAAGCGAGCCTTGGGATGCGGGCCCACCTGCAGGGCCACCTCACGGCGAATGACGAACAGGTACGACAACAACGCGTCGCATTCCCCCGGCCCACTGTCAACGAAGCTGCGCCACTGATCGGCGGTGTCCACATTCACCCCGCGCCACCCAGCGGCCGCCAACTTCTCGTCAGCATCAAGCATCGCCACCAGCGGAGTGAACGCATCGCCATCGAGCACACTGGAGAGATCCAACACCGCGTGATAGATCGAGCAGTCCACCTTCAGCAAAGCCGTGCGCGCCGCCGACCACCCGGTGGCCGATAAGTCAGCCTCCACATGCCAGGCCTCCACCCGCTCGGGATGCTGCTGCGCGAACTCGTGCACCACCCGAC
>DPWC01000135.1:5108-10916 GCA_003529305.1 Actinomycetota bacterium | reverse complement strand
ATGCCCCTTCCGCCTCAGATGCGCCCGCTCCTGGACTCCACTGTGGCTGATCTGAAGAACATCGGCGGCCCGCTGGGCGGCATGCTCACCGCCGGACTCTTCCTTCAAGAGTTCGTCAGCGCGAAAACAAAATGGGTGCATCTGGATATTGCCGGGCCGGCCTTCAATGAGGGCAGTCCTGCGGGCTACCTGGGTAAGGGAGCAACGGGCTTTGGCGTGCGCAGTCTGGTGGAGTTTGCGCGGCAGCACTCGGTGTGAAGTTGGCGTGAAGTTGGCGTGACGCTGGTGGGCGTCGCTGCGAACAGCCGGTACGCCCTTCCTGGAGCTCGCGCTTACGGCATCAAGACGAGCTTGCCGCGCACATGCCCTTCTTGTTGTTCAGCGTGGGCCGCAGCAGCCTCGGCCAAGGCGTAGCGCTGAGAAACATGCACCGTCAGCTGCCCTTGCTGCACCAGCGTCACCAGGCCCTGAAGTTGGAGCGAGTCCGGTCGCACAAAGACCATGCTCGTTCGCACCCCCAAGGCTTCCGCAGGGGCGGGGTCGGGGCGCGCCGCCATGGTCACGGCAATGCCTCCGGGCTTAAGGACGCGATATGAGTGCTCCAGAACCTCGCCACCCACACAGTCGATGACGGCATCGACATCACTGACCTGATCTTCGAACGGCCGAGTGGAGTAGTCGATCACCTCATCGGCACCCAATCCTTGGACGAACTCCGCATTGCGTGCTGATGCTGTGCCGATCACCTCAGCGCCCAACAACTTGGCCAACTGCACGGTCAGGTGACCGACTCCCCCCGCGGCGGCGTGCACCAGAACGCGCTGCCCGGCGGTGACTTGCGCTTCCTCCAGCAAGGCTTGCCACGCCGTCAATCCCGCCACCGGCAACGCCGCAGCGACGGCCGCGTCCATGTCAGCGGGCAAAGTCGCCACAGCGGCATCTCCGATCACCAGATGGGAGGCGTAGCAACCAAGCCGAGGGGCAAAGCGCAGTGAACCCGCGATGCGCTGACCCACGCGAAACCGAGTCGTCTGCTCACCGATCGTGACAATCGTGCCGGCAAAATCGCGACCCAAAATCAACGGGAAAGGTTCACCGAACGCGGCGGAGTACGCCCCAGTGCGCACCTTCCAATCCACCGGGTTGATCCCTGCGGCTTCAATGCGCACGACCGCCTGACCAGGTCCTGGTTGAGGGACGGGATGCTCGACCACCGTCAGCAGATCGGCATCGCCCCACTGCGGCAACTCCACCGCCCGCATCACGGTCTCGTCGGCAAATGAACGATCGGTGTCAGTCATGCGATCACTGTCCCGTCGTGTCATCGAGGCCGCCACCGGCAGCGTCAGTTGCCGAATCGCTGCGCGCTGCAGCGCTGTCCGTGGCATCGGCGACCGGCGAACCCTGCGCCTGTGAATCCTGAGCCTGTGCGGTGTGAGTCTGCGGGTTCTTGGCCTGCGCAGCCCGTCGAATGTCCCAGTCCCGCATGCGCTGCGGATACCCCACCAAATTGGCGTCGTAACACGGAATGGCCATCTTCTTCGCCCAATCAAAGGCCGTGGCCTGATCAGGCACTCGACGACGAGTCCATTCACCAGAGCGCGCCACCAGCACCATGGACGCCGAGGTCACAGAGGTTCGGGGCTCGACAAAAGCCTCTACTCCATCGTGCTGCGCGATGAACAACTCCAAGTGAGCACGGTCACCCTTATCGGCACTGCGATCCAATGACCCCGCCGCCTGTTTCGGCTTGCGCCTGCCGAACAGCCCCATCGTGACTCCCTCGTCAGCACAGGTGGAAGGATGAGGCGCACCGAGCGGTCCCGGCCACCAACTGGCCCCGATTGTGGCATCACCTGTTGCCACCGGCGCGGCCGCCGATCAGCAGGGCCCAGTGGGAGGCATCCGCGTGACCGACACAGTCGCTGGTGGTTCATTCGACATTGTCATTCTTGGCGGCGGAAGCGGCGGCTATGCCTGCGCGCTGCGGGCCAGCCAACTCGGGCTGAGTGTCGCCCTGATCGAAAAGGACAAGCTGGGTGGCACCTGCCTGCATCGCGGCTGCATCCCCACAAAGGCGCTCCTGCATGCTGCGGAAGTTGCCGACTCCGCACGCGAATCTGAAGCCTTCGGGGTCCAGGCCACCCTCAACGGCATCGACATTGCCGGCGTCCTGAAATACAAGGATGGAGTGGTGGGTCGGCTCTACAAGGGTCTCCAGGGCTTGGTGAAGTCACGCGCCATCACCATGGTTGAGGGCGAAGGTCGCCTCGTGGCACCAAACACTGTGGAAGTCGCGGGACAGCACTTCATTGGGCGGTCCGTGGTGTTGGCCACCGGCTCGTACGCCCGCAGCCTTCCTGGCCTTGAGATCAGCGGTCGAGTTCTCACCTCTGATCAAGCACTCGAACTCCACGAGGTGCCGTCGTCAGTCATCGTTCTCGGCGGTGGGGTCATCGGTGTGGAGTTCGCCAGCGTGTGGCGCTCCTTTGGCTCCGAAGTGACGATCGTGGAAGCCCTGCCGCGTCTAGTGCCCGCCGAGGACGAGGCGCTCAGCAAGGCTCTGGAGCGCGCGTTTCGCAAGAGGGGAATCTCGTTCAGCACAGGAGTGCGCTTCGCTGGCGTCACGCAGGATGCCAGCGGCGTCACGGTGTCACTGGAAGACGGCACCACCTTGACGGCTGACTACTTGCTCGTGGCAGTGGGCCGTGGTCCGCGCACCGATGGGCTGGGCTACGCCGAGCAGGGCATCGCCATGGATCGCGGATTCGTCCTCACCGATGAGCGGCTGCGCACCAATGTCCCTGGCGTGTGGGCCGTCGGCGACATCGTTCCGGGTTTGCAGCTCGCCCATCGTGGTTTTCAGCAGGGCATCTTCGTCGCCGAGGAACTGGCGGGGCTTGCTCCGCGCGTCATCGACGAGTCCGGCATTCCCCGCGTGACCTACTGCGAGCCCGAAGTTGCCTCCGTGGGTTTGACCGAGGCGCAGGCACAGGAGCGGCATGGTGTCGAGAACATCTCGTCGTACGAGTACAACCTGGGCGGCAACGGCAAGAGTCAGATCCTGGGCACTCAAGGCTTCATCAAATTGGTCCGCATCGTGAACGGCCCGGTGGTGGGCGTGCACATGGTGGGTGCTCGAGTCGGCGAGCTCATTGGCGAGGGACAGTTGATCGTCAACTGGGAGGCCGATCCTGAGGATGTCGCGGCCTTGGTCCATGCCCATCCCACCCAGAACGAGGCCATGGGTGAGGCGCACCTGGCACTGGCCGGCAAGCCACTGCACGCCCACGCCTAGCACGCCCAACTGATCGGCGTAGGCTCAGAACACCCCTGCACCCCAGTCATCGACAGCGACGACCCTGAGGAGAGCAAGTAGCGATGCCGGTCTCCGTCACGATGCCCCAGCTTGGTGAAAGCGTCACCGAGGGAACTGTCACCCGCTGGCTCAAGGCCGTCGGCGACACCATTGCGGTCGATGAGCCGTTGCTGGAGATCTCGACAGACAAGGTCGACACCGAGATCCCCTCCCCTGTGGCCGGCGTCTTGCTGTCCATTACTGCTGCTGAAGATGCCGTCGTCGAGATCGGTGGCGAACTGGCCGTCATCGGTGATGCCGGTGAAGTGCCCACGCCCAATGCCACAGCGCCGTCAGCACCAGCGGAATCCGCGCCTGCACCAGCTGCCCCCGCACCAGCCGCGATCGTCTATCCATCTGAGCCGAGCGAGCCGATCACCGCTGCGGTCCTTGAGACCCCAGCACCGGCTGCGGCAGCCGGCTCCTCAGGTGCAGCCTTTCCGGTGGTGCTGCCCGCCCTGGGTGAAAGCGTGACCGAAGGCACCGTCACCCGGTGGCTGAAGCAGATTGGCGATGCCGTCGCCGTGGATGAGCCACTTCTGGAGATCTCCACCGACAAGGTCGACACCGAACTTCCCTCGCCGGTTGCGGGGATCCTGACGGCCATCACCGTCGGCGAGGACGGCACCGTGGAAGTCGGTGGTGAACTCGGCGTGATCTCCACCGGCGCCGGTGCAGCGGCAGCGCCCGCGGCACCTGCTCCTGCGCCCGCGGCTCCTGCACCTGCTCCCGCAGCGACGATCAGTGCCCCCCCGGCCCTGGCGCCCGTTGTCAGCACTCCCGCACCCGCCCCTGCAGCTGCGGTTGCGGTAGTTCCGACGCCACAGCACGCCGCAAGCAACGGCGCTACTGCCACCAACGGTGCTACTGCCGGCGACGCGTATGTCACACCGATCGTGCGCAAGCTCGCCGCTGAGAATGGCATCGACCTCTCAAGCATCACCGGAACCGGTGTGGGCGGTCGGATTCGCAAAGACGATGTGTTGGCCGCTATCGCCACGCGCCCGACTTCCGCTGCCGCTGCCCCCGTGGCAGCCAGTGCCGCAGCCGCTGCCCCCGCGGCGACCAGCGCTCCCGCCGCTGCGCCATCGAGTGCCCCAAGCCCCAGCGCTCCAGTGACCGCAGGCACGGTCAGCCCGCGGCGCGGAAGTACCGAGAAGATGTCCCGCCTCCGCAAGGTCATCGCCGAGCGCATGGTGGAGTCTCTGCAAGTCTCGGCCCAGCTGACCTCCGTGGTCGAAGTCGATGTCACCCGGATCGCCGTTCTGCGCGATCGGGTCAAGCGAGACTTCCAAGCCCGCGAAGGTGTGAAACTCACCTTCCTGCCATTTTTCGCGCGCGCCGCGCTTGAGGCGCTCAAGCAATACCCCGTCGTGAATGCACAGATGGATCAAGCGGCCGGCACCATCACCTACTTCGACGGTGAGCACCTGGGAGTAGCGGTCGACACCGAGCGTGGGCTATTGGTTCCAGTCATTCACAATGCCGGTGATCTAAACCTGTCTGCCTTGGCCAAGCAAATCACCGACATCGCAGCTCGCACCCGCGACAACCGCGTCTCACCCGATGAGCTGACGGGGGGCACCTTCACCCTGACCAATACCGGAAGTCGCGGCGCCCTCTTTGACACTCCGATCATCAATCAGCCGCAGTCGGCGATCTTGGGCACCGGCACGGTGGTCAAGCGCCCGATGGTGGTCACCGATGAATATGGCAGCGAGTCCATCGCGATTCGCTCCATGGTCTATCTGGCGTTGACTTACGACCACCGCCTCATTGATGGGGCCGACGCTGCTCGCTTCTTGGTCGCGGTCAAGAACCGCCTCGAAGACGGCGCCTTCGACAGCGAGTTGGGGCTGTAACGCCTGTTTTTCCAACAAGTTGGTCGCTCAGGTGGCCGACTGTGGCAGCACGGGCCACGATGAACACATGCGCATCCTGATTGCCGGTTCCAGCGGGCTCATCGGTTCAGCCGTCACAGACCTGCTGGTCGATCAGCATCACGAGGTGGTCCGCCTTGTTCGTCGACCAGCCCTCACCGCGTCCGAGATTCAGTGGGACCCCACCCAGCCTTTGGATGCCAGCACCTGGGGACGCTTCGACGCCGTGATCAACTTGGCTGGCGCCGGTGTTGGTGACCACCGATGGACTCCGCGATACAAACAACTCATTCGTGACAGTCGCGTGCTGACCACGCAGCACCTGTGTGACGCGCTGGCTGCTCTGCCGAACCCACCGTCGGTGCTGATCAATGCTTCAGCGATCGGTTGGTACGGCGATACCGGCGCTGTGCCGATGGACGAGACTTCACCCGGAGGCCGAGGATTCCTGGCCCAGGTCTGTGAAGAATGGGAAGCCGCCACCACCGAAGCCGCCCAAGCCGGCATTCGCGTCGTGCTTCTGCGCACCGGCTTGGTGGTCTCCTCACGCGGCGGTGCATGGGCGCGACT
>DPWC01000135.1:1766-4735 GCA_003529305.1 Actinomycetota bacterium | reverse complement strand
ATCGCCTTCTGCCTGGACCACCCCATCAGCGGACCGGTCAATCTGACCTGCCCCGGACCGCAGACCAATGCACAGATCACCAAGACCATGGCAGAGGTGCTCGACCGGTCCGCAGTGCTACCCGTGCCCTCGGCGGCCCTGCGCCTGATCGTTGGTGAGTTCGCCGACGAGACTCTGGGCAGCCAACGCGTGCTGCCCAAGAGGTTGATGGATGCCGGATTCGAATTTGACCATCCGACCTTTGAATCTGCGTTGCGTGCCACCATCGACAGCAACGCCATGGTGACCTCCGGCGCCTAACCCAGCCACACCTACGATTCACCGATGGCCAATTCAACAACTCTGCAGGTCCGTCACCTGCCGGGCTTGGTGGACTACAACGACGCCCTGCTGCTTCAGCGCGAACTGCACGCTAGGCGCTGCAACGACGACATTCCCGACACTCTGCTGCTGCTCGAACATCCGGCCGTCTACACCGCTGGACGGCGCACGCAGGACTTCGAGCGACCGCGCGATGGCACCCCCGTCATTGAGGCCGACCGTGGCGGCCGCATCACATGGCACGGCCCCGGTCAGCTCGTGGGATATCCCATCGTGCGCCTTCCACAGCCACTGGATCTGGTCGCCCATGTGCGCCGGATGGAGGCCGGCCTCATCGCGGCCTGCGACCAACTTGGCGTGACCACCTCGTGCATCGCTGGGCGCACCGGAGTGTGGGTGGCGGGCCACACGGCATCGGCCCGCAAGATTGCCGCGATCGGCGTGCGCGTCGCGCGTGGCGTCACCATGCACGGATTCGCCCTGAACTGCGACAACGATCTCGCGCCCTTTGCCCAGATCGTCGCGTGCGGCATCGAGGACGCCAGTGTCACCACACTGTCGGCCGAATTGGCCCAACCAATATCGGTGAACGCTGTGCTGCCCGTGGTGGAGCAGGCCATGATGGAGCACCTGCTGGGTACGCCGGTGAGTCCGGCCACTGCTCGCTGAAGCCCGTTGTCAGAGAACCGACGAAGGAGCGCCATGGCTGAGGGCCAAGCCCCGCGCAATGGACTGGCTTTTCTGGCACTTCTGATGGCCATCGCGGGCACCGCGTTGCTCGGTCTTGCTGCGCTCATGCGATGGTGGCAGCAAGACCTTGGACTGCAACTTGTCCCTGTTACTCCCGGTACCAAAGCCGCGCTGCCGGTGGCCGGCATCAGCGCCAACGCCCCCTTCACCGGCACCTTGGCGTCATCGGCCGCACTGTGGTGGCTGGTCGCCCTGGTGGGCATCGCCCTCGTCGCTGGCGCCTTCACCTTGACCAATCAGCCCATCCGCCTGGGCATCGCGGTAGTGGTGGACTTGATCCTGATCGCCCTTGCCGTGGGCTTGTGGCGCGATTTCCTTCAACGCAGCGCCATTGAGGTGCAGCAAAGTTCAGTGGCGTTGACGCCGGTGACCTCCGGCACCGCCAGTGCCCGCACCTTCGTGCTGATCTGGGGCGCTCTAGCCCTCATCGCGGGAGTCGTGGCGGCTATCGTGCGTCGCGCGCTCGCCAAGCCGGGCAGCAGTGCCGACCCCGCCTCAGCCATCGATGCGCCAGTAGCATCGTCATTGGAGCAGCCCCAGGCATCGTGGCTGGAGCAGCTTCCTCCCCCTGCAGCGAGCGACCTGCCCGTGCGTGACCCTCGGCAGACTCCGCAACCAGCAGTCGGAGGTCCGATTTTTCGGGACTAGCCGCAGACGCGGCGCGAAGGGACGGCACCAATCGTGGCGGTGCAGCCAGAAGGTCGACGGCTCCTTCGCATCGAGGCACGCAATACCGAAGTGCCGATTGAACGCAAGCCTGAATGGATCAAGACAAGACTGCGCACCGGGCCGCAGTACCTCGAACTCGTCGGCCTGGTGCGTGATGAAGGTCTGCACACCGTCTGCCAAGAAGCTGGCTGCCCCAACATCTACGAATGCTGGGAAGACCGCGAAGCGACCTTCCTGATCGGTGGTGATCAATGCACAAGGCGGTGCGACTTCTGCCAGATCGACACTGGTCGCCCCCAACCGCTGGACACCGATGAACCGCGACGCGTCGCTGAATCGGTGCGCACCATGGGACTGCGCTATGCGACCGTCACGGGAGTTGCGCGCGATGACCTAGCCGATCAAGGCGCTTGGCTGTATGCCGAAACCATTCGGCAGATTCACCAGCTCAACCCCGACTGCGGCGTAGAGATCTTGATCCCCGACTTCTCCGGTGAACCCGATTTGCTGCGCGAGGTCTTCGCTGCCTCACCCGAGGTATTGGCCCACAACCTAGAAACGGTGCCGCGCATCTTCAAGCGCATCCGGCCGGCATTTCGTTACGAGCGCAGCCTCGGCGTCATCTCCGCTGCGCGCGATGCCGGCCTGACCGTGTCCGCCACCACAACGGTCGATGTCGACGCACTGCTCCACGACGACCCCGATGTCCTCGTCGAACTCATCGGGGGAACGACGGTGGCACGCACGCTCGTCGAGCGTGCGCTCGGCCGTGGCATTCGCGTCGTGACGGCGAACAAGGCGCTGCTTGCCACGCGCGGCAACGAGATTTTCGCCGCGGCGCGCGGGCAGGGCGTGATGGTCGCGTTCGAGGCGGCGGTTGCCGGCGGCATTCCGATCATCAAGGCGCTGCGCGAAGGACTGACGGCGAATCGCATCGAATGGATTGCAGGCATCATCAACGGGACGAGCAACTTCATTCTTTCGGAGATGCGGGCGAAAGGCTCGAGCTTCGAGGATGTGCTCAAGGAAGCGCAGCGGCTCGGTTATGCCGAAGCTGATCCAACGTTCGACATCGAGGGTATCGATGCCGCACACAAACTGTCGATCATCGCTGCCATCTCGTTCGGCATTCCAATGCAGTTCAGTCACGCTTACACCGAGGGCATCACCAAGCTCACCGCTGCGGACATCAAGTACGCGGAAGAACTCGGCTATCGCATCAAGCTGCT
>DPWC01000135.1:0-1450 GCA_003529305.1 Actinomycetota bacterium | reverse complement strand
GGCATCGAACTGCGCGTGCATCCGACGCTGATTCCGGCGCGGCGCCTCATCGCCAACGTCGAGGGCGTGATGAATGCAATTCTCGTCAACGGCGATGCTGTTGGCGCGACGATGTACTACGGCGCCGGCGCGGGCGCGTATCCGACCGCGTCAGCGGTGATTGCCGATCTCGTCGATGTGACCCGCATGCAGACGTCCGATCCGGAGAATCGCGTGCCGCACCTCGCGTTCCAGCCAGACCAGTTGTCAAGCGTGCCGATTCTGCCCATTAGCGAGGTCGAGACGTCGTACTACCTGCGCATGCGCGTGCACGACAAGCCGGGCGTGCTCGCCGACATCACGCGCGTGCTCGCTGACGGCGGCATTTCCATCGATGCGATGGTGCAGAAAGAGCCTTCGGCGGGTGAGGAGCAGGTCGACATCATCATGCTCACGCACCGCGCGATCGAAAAGAACGTCGACGCGGCGATGGCGAAGATCGAAATGCTGCCGGTCGTCGTCGGCAAAATCACGCGCATCCGGATGGAACAACTCGGCGCGCACTGAAGAATACAGCGATGCGTTATTTCAGCACCCGCGGCGGTACCGCGCCGGCAACGTTTTCCGAAATTCTCCTCGGCGGCCTGATGACGGACGGCGGGCTTGCCATGCCCGAACGCTATCCGCGCATCCGTGCCGGCCAGCTCAGCCAGTTGCGAAAGCTCAACTACCGCGAGCTCGCGCTCGAAGTCCTGCGCCTATATGCGGACGACCTCGCGTTTTCGGACCTGCGGCGGATCGTCGACGACACCTACACCGCAACGGTGTTCCGTTCCGACGACATCACGCCGTTGCGCGAAGTGTCGCCCGGCGTGCACATCCTCGGCCTCTCTAACGGGCCGACGCTGGCGTTCAAGGACGTCGCGATGCAGTTGCTGGGCAACCTGTTCGAATATGCGCTGGCGAAAACCGGCGAGCGGCTCAACATCGTCGGTGCGACGTCGGGCGATACAGGGTCGGCTGCCGAGTATGCAATGCTCGGCAAGCAGGGCATTCGCGTGTTCATGATGTCGCCGCACGGCAAGATGAGTCCGTTCCAGACCGCGCAGATGTTTTCCCTGCAGGACCCGAACATATTCAATCTCGCGATCCGCGGCGTGTTCGACGATTGCCAGGACATCGTGAAGGCGATTAGCAACGATCTCGATTTCAAGACGCGCTACCGGATCGGTACGGTCAACTCGATCAACTGGGCGCGAGTCGTTGCGCAGGTGGTTTATTACTTCAAGGGCTATTTCGCGGCGACGACTTCGGACGATCAGCAGGTGTCGTTTGCGGTTCCCTCGGGCAATTTCGGCAACGTCTGCGCCGGACATATCGCGCGCTCGATGGGGCTGCCCATCCGCAAGCTGATCGTCGCCACCAACGAGAACGACGTGCTCGACGAATTTTTCCGCACCGGCTGTTACCG
>DPWC01000144.1 GCA_003529305.1 Actinomycetota bacterium | reverse complement strand
ATGTCGGCGCCGGTGCGAGCCAACGGACTTGCTGCCGTCTGCTCATCGACAGCGCCACCGGTGCCGCCACCCTCGTTCACTGGCGTTCCCAGTCGGACGCCAGCAGAAGACTGCACATCCTGATTGCCCGTGGCCGCCGGAACCGACGCCATGGAGATCCGGCCACTCTTACGGGCTGAATCGGGTGCCAGCACAGGTGTCGAGATGACGCGGAAGATGTTCGTCAGCTCGTATTCACCCGGGGGAAGTTGCGCCTGGCAGGCGAAGTTCCAACCGTCCTCGGGCTGAATGATGCCGAGGTCCTGCGTGCGAGCCAACCAGGTTCCCGCGTGCTTGCCTTGAATGTCAGCAGCAAAGGTGGTGTCCTGCGAGCCACCTGTGAAGGCTGCATCATTCACGCCCGGAGTCGAACCCGGAGTTAACGGATCCGGGAAGGCGCCCGCTCCCTGGTTGTAGTTGATACACACCATGGAGTTGAAGATGGCGTCACGAGCCGTCTTGGACAGACCCTTCGAGGTGTTGTCGAAGTAGTCGTAGACCACCACATGCTGCGGAACTGTAGAAACATTGTCCACAAACATGCGGTAGGTCTTCGGCGTGGTCACCTCGAGTCGACCCAGGTCGTCAAACTTGCGGTAGTTGTAGCCGTCCTCATCCGTGATCGCCTTGAAGGGCACGATGGCGCTCTCCACCGGAGTGACCTGCACCGTCACGACGAACGACTGAGCATTGACCGCACCCTTGAGGGTGGAGCCGCTGACCGCAGCCTCGTCAAAGATCGCGTTGGACTCGATCTGCTGATCAGTCAGGGACGCGGGCACCACCAGGTCGCAGTACAGCCACAACGACTCGCCAGCATTCAGCGTGACCGGCGTGGTGTTGCCGATGTTCTGGCCAAGGGTGAAGGTCTGGGTTGCCCCATAGTCGGGTGCCGAACTGGTGTCGTCACCACCCACGCGGCAGTTGAACAGGTCATTCTCATCGAGGCTGTTCAGCGCCGAGGTGCCGTAGGTGGGCCCGAAGTTCAGATCATCGGTGAGCTTGATCTGGTTGATGGGCAATGTGCCGGTGTTGGTCACCTTGTAGCGGTAGGTCACGACCTGTCCGCGGGCCCGCACCACAGTGCTGAACCACTTCTTGCTGGGGTTGGCCACCGACACGGAGGCCTTCTTGGAAATCGAGATGCCGGTGCTGATCGGCACGGACACTGGGTTCTCCACCTTGTTGGAGTCCACCGGGTCGCTGTCGGCACTTTCCACAGTTGCCTTGTTCACGATGGTGAAGGCAGCCGGGTTGGAGTCGACATTTTGCGTGTCCACCGTGACTGTGAAGCTGACCTGGCGGGTGTCGCCAGGGCGCATAGCGCCCAGTTCCCAGGTCACCTTGTTAGACGCAAAAGAGGTGTCGCAGAAACTGTCGGCGCCAAGGTCGGCGATGTTCGCGTCGCAGGTCGCAGACCCGGGGACATAAGACACGGTGCCTGAGGTGTCCGTGCCGTAGCCCGGCAACACATCGTTAACGGTGACCGCGCGGGCCGTCACGAAGTTGTCCTCCGAGGCGGTGACCGTCATCGTGTAGGTGATCTCGGCCCCGAACTTCGTGATCGTGGTGCTTGATGTCGGGTCATTGACCTTGGCGATGTCGAGTACCACCGGCGTGCAGGAGCGATCCTCCGTGGGGTAATCCAGTTGAATCGGGTCGCTGTAGTGGCCTGAACCCACGGGCACCAGCGACATCTGCATGCCGCCGCCCAAACTGAGGGTGGGGGCGCCACCCACCGCGTGCAGCACCACATAGATCGTGGTCAAGTTGGGCGTGGGGTAGGTGGTGGTTCCTCCAGATGAGGAGTACCCGGGCCACAGCACTCCGGTGAAGGTGGCGTTGCCAAACTCATCGGCCACTGCCGAGATCGGACTGCCCTGGTCAGAAGGCTGGTAGTCAGCGAAGACGAGGTTGTTGTCCTTGTCGTAGATGTCCATCTGGACGGTCTCGCCCTCGGTGAACTTGCCATCACCGAAGACATCAAAGGTGGGAACACCCTTTTCACAGTCCGGAATCGTCCGACCGTCGGACTCTTGGATGTAGACCGGGTTGACAACCGTCGGAGACTTCACAGACTTCGACGGTCCATCCCCGGTGGAGTCGGAGTTAGCCAGCGCCCGGTTCTTCACATAGATCGTCTTGGGCAGTGGGCTTACCGCCTGTGCCGGAATCTTCACCGTGATCGTGACCGTCGCGGACTTACCTGTCGGAATCGATCCCAGTGTCGCCGTCACCGTGTGGGTGATGTCGCTGTAAGTGGCGCAGCTGGCAATGACATTGCTATCTGCGTCCTTGCAGACCACAGAGTTGAGGCCATCGGCCAGATTGGCCTTCGCCGAACCCGTCACCTCGGCGTCAAAACCGGGAAGAACATCGCGGACGACCACATTGCTCTGGTCGAGTTCACCGCTAGCAGAGGCCGTGATGGTGTAGGTCACCTCGGTGTTGAAGCCCTGCAGGGTGGTGGACTCTGTCGGGTCATTGGTCTTGTTCAAGGACAAGACGGCAGTCTTGAAGGTCGTCTGCACTGAGTCGCAACCAGCGGCTTCAGACTTGTCGTCATCACTGCTGTCGAGGCAGGCGCGGTTCACGACGGGGTCAGCGTTGGCAGCCGAAGCATCAACCGTGGTTGTGACAGTGATGGTGCGGCTGGCTCCAGCAGCCAATTCGGCAGTCGCCGTGCACTCCACCTGGTTCAGTCCGGTGTCCACCGAGCAGTCAAAGCCAGTTCCGCTGGCCGAATTGACCTTCAGCAGGCTCGGAACAGCATCCACGACATAAAAGCCCTTGGGGGCAGTTCCGGTGTCATCGTTGGTGACGGTGAGGGTGTAGTGGACGGTGTCGCCCGGACCCACCGGGTTGGCTTCCGTCTGAGCCTTGTTGATCCGCAGGAAGTACTTGTCGTCCACGCACCCCCCGGTCTTGGGGTCGTGGTGGCTGAAGTGGTAGTCGCCGTCGTAGCGACGGTCGTAGTCATGGTGCCATTTGTGCCAGGACATCGCCTTGATCAACGAGCGCCCCACCCGCAGCGAGTCACCTCTGTACGACCAGTGGTGGGAATGGTCCTCGTAGGAGTAGCAACATGAGTCGCCGCCACCGGAGTAGTTGTGGTCGTCATGGCTGTTAAAGCCACCCCCACCGGAGCCAAAGCTCGACGGCGATGTTGAGGTGGGGCAACACCCTGTGTTGGACTCCCCGGAGCCGTAGCTCGACGGCGAGGTTGAGGTGGGGCAACACCCTGTGTTGGACTCCCCGGAGCCGAAGCTCGACGGCGAGTAAGAGGACGGGCAGCAGTCCGAGCCACTGGACTCACTTGAGCGAGTCCGCACGGCCGAGGGACCGTAGTTGTTGCAATTTTCGCTGCCACCTTCGCTACTGGCTACGCGTGTGCGCGAACTCTGCTTCGAGGCCGAGGACGGGCTCGTGGTGGGCTGCGACTTCACCACCTGTGAACCACCGTCGGGGGATGGGCCAGGCGTTGCTGCCGCAACACCCGTGCCGACAGATAGGGCCGCCAGGGCCACCGCTGCGACGGCAGCGACGACTCGCGAGAGGTGACGGTTCTTGGTGCTGATCATGACGATCCTTCGGCCGGTGCGGACAACATCACTACGAGGAAGCTGTTCCGTTCGCAGGCCGGTTTCGCTATGGCTCACGCCGATCTGGATGCGACCAGAGAAGATCGACGGTCAATGCCTCCCGCGAGGGTGGGCTTATCCTGCCAGAGGCCCCAGCCGTAGGCCTCAGCCGTTCGGCCATCTCGGGCTGTCCTCTCGGGGATTCAGCCGTTCGGGCCAATCGCTGACGCACAATATTCGCGCCAAGTAACGACAAGGTCACGAAAACCGGCGGGTAAACCAGAATCCATCAACGATCTGCCGGGCCGGCTCCTTGTCCCGGAAGGGCTGGTTGGGCCGGCACAGATACCAGATCTGGTGCGGCGACCAGTTGAAGAGTTTGGGCGTCCCAAGCGCCATACCGCGGCGAGACGGTCACACCGAGTTTTTGCGACTCGCGGGTCAGTGCCTTGGCGAACGCTTGCCCAGCAGGTTGACCCTTGGCACCCAAAGTGCGAGAAACTTTTTGCTGCAGCAAGAAGGTCTTGGTGTAGTCGCGAAGTGCGCTGGGCAACACCCAGGTGCCCTCTTGCACGGCATAGGCCTCAGCAAACTTCTCGACACTCAGACCGTTGCGCTGGGCCACCTCTCGCAACTTGTTTTCCACCTCAGCATTGGACACACTCACGCGCGCTTGTTGGGCAAGGGCCGCTGTCAGCTGTTCTTCGATCCAAGTACTGATCAGTGCCTGGTTGATCGCTAGTCCCGCTGGCTGCGGGGCGCCGGCCTGAGCCACCCGGTCCTGCACTTCCTGTGCCGCATCAAGCACCTCAGCCGTCGAGAGTGTCGCTGGACCAACAGTTGCCGCTGACCGCGCTGACTGCAATGGTGCTGAGCATCCGGTCACCAGTAGCACTGCCAGGACTGTCACCACACCGTGGCCAGTGGTCCAGCGCCGAGTCATGACCCAACCTCCTGTGGTGCATTCAGTCCGTCAATAAGAAGTGTGCGCAACCACTCCAGCACATCATCGTTGCGTACTGGCTGACCTCCGACGCGCGCCGTGGTCGGAACCGGCACCAGGATTTGCGAAATTGGCGCCTTGATCAGAGTGTCGGGGAACAGGCGCTTGAGCCGAAGTTGCCCGGACTCCGGCAGTGAGACCGGTGAAAGTCGCATCTGCCGTCCAGTCATGTGGATCTCCGTCACACCGGCTCGCCCGGCTAAGTTCCGCAACGATGCCACGGTCAGCAAGCGCTCAGCCTGCTCCGGCATCGGGCCGGAAGATCGGAAGAGCGTCGT
>DPWC01000190.1 GCA_003529305.1 Actinomycetota bacterium | reverse complement strand
ATCTCGGTGGCTCCACCGCCATCTTCCACAATCACTGCAACAGCGACAGTGGGCTTGGTAGCAGGTGCGAATGACACGAACCAGGCATGTGGGGGGCGGCCGTTGCCCTGTTGAGCTGTTCCTGTCTTTCCCGCGACCGTGACACCCTTGATGGCGGCCCGGCGGCCGGTTCCCTTGGCGACGACCGTGACCATCATGTCTCGCAGTTGCCCGGCCACTTCAGTGGTCACGGCACGCCCAAAGGGCTTGGGGGTGACTTCATCCAAGATGGCGAGGTCTGGGCCGCGGGTACGAGCCACCAAGTAGGGCTGCATCACCACCCCACCGTTGCCGATGCCCGCGGCAACCAAGGCCATTTGCAACACCGTCGATCGAACATCGAATTGCCCGATGGCTGAAAGCGCCGTCTGTGGCCGATCAGCATCGAGTGGGTAGTTGCTGGTGGCCGAATTCAGCGGGACAGAGAATGACTGGTTGAAGCCGAACTTTTCTGCCTGCTGGGCGATGGCGTCATTGCCGATTGCCAGACCCAATGACGCGAATGCCGTGTTGCACGAAATCCGCAGGGCGTTTTCCAAGGTGGTCTTGTTACTAGGTCCACAAGCTTTGCCGTTTTCATTAGGAAGTCGATTGTTAGACAAAGGCAACTTCAAGGTCGCCGGCCCTGGAATAACAGAGTCCTTCGTGTACTTGCCGGTGCTCAAGGCAGCTGCTGCGGTGACGAGCTTGAAGGTGGAACCAGGGGGATACACCTGAGCTAATGAGCGGTTGAGCAAGGGGCTGGCTGGGTCATTCGTGAGGTTTGTCCACGCCTCGCGCTCCACACTGGTCTGCGGTGACGCCAGCAGATTGGGATCGAAACTTGGTGACGACACCATGGCCAGAATCGCCCCCGTTGCTGGATCCAACGCCACCACAGCACCGCGTCGACCTGCTAACCCGTCCGCCGCAGCGCGTTGGGCTGCAGGCAGCAAAGTGGTCTGCACGCTGCCGCCTGCTGGGGCACGCCCGGCGAGTAATTGCGTGAGTCGATCCACCAGAAGGCGATCATCGGTCCCCGCGAGGACGGAGTTCTCGGCGCGCTCCAATCCACTGGCGCCATACAGGAGCGAGTAGTAGCCGGTGGTGTGCGCATAGAGCGGCCCGTTGGCGTAGGTGCGGACATAAGAGAACTGTCCGTTTGTCGGCACCGAGGCCGCGACAGCTCTATTGCCTACGCTCATTGGTCCGCGCGCGCGATCGTATTCCGAAAGAACTGTCCGCGAGTTACCAGGTTTTTGCCTCAGACTGTTCGCACCGATGACCTGCACATAACTGAGATTGGCGATAAGTGCCAGCAGCAGAACAACGGCAAATCCGGCGACTCGACGCAGTGGCGTGTTCACAGCTGTACTACTTGGGTCAATGCATCGTCGCGGTTTGGCACAGGGGGCGGCAGCGGCCGTCGCGCGCCATCGCTGATTCTCAGCAGCAGCGCCACAATCGCCCAGTTGGCGACCAGTGATGACCCGCCGTAGGACAGGAAGGGTGTGGTCAATCCGGTCAAGGGAATCAACCGGGTCACTCCGCCGACGACGATGAACACTTGCAGCACGATGACTAAGGACAAACCGGCCGCCAAGAGCGTGCCAAAGGCATCGCGCGCGGCAACAGCTGTGCGGAATCCGCGTTCGGCGAGCAACGCGTAGACCAGCAGGATCAGGACAGTGCCGGTCAGTCCGAGTTCTTCACCGGCTGTCGCCATGATGAAGTCTGTCTTGGCAAAGGGAACGAACTGTGGAAAGCCACTACCGAGCCCGCTGCCCAAGATGCCGCCGTTGGCCAGACCAAACAGTGATTGCACGATCTGGAATGACTGCCCATTGGGATCGGCGAAGGGGTGCAGCCACACCGCGAAGCGCTCTTGCACATGCGCAAACGCTGCGTAGGCAGCGGCGGCACCGACACTGAAGAGCCCGGCTCCCAGGAGCAACCACGATCGGCGCTCCGTTGCGATGTACAACAAGAAAGTAAACAGACCGAAGAACAACAACGCAGTTCCCAGATCACGCTGGAACACCAGCACACCCATGCTGACGAGCCAGGCGATCAGCAGCGGACCGAGATCTCTGCCGCGCGGAAGATCAACGCCAAGGGCTCGGGTGCGCGCCATGGCGAGCGCATCCCGTTTGACGACGAGGTAACCCGCGAAGAACATAATCAAGCAGAGTTTGGCCAACTCGGCGGGTTGAAAACTCAGCGGTCCTACTCGAAGCCACAGCCGTGCGCCGTTGATGGACGCTCCGATGCCCGGCAGTAATGGAAGTGCCAGGAGGACCAATCCTGCGGCCAATGCGGTGTAGGTGAATCGCTGAAGTAGACGGTGATCTCGCAACACGACCAACACGGTGATCAGGACGACAACACCGATCGCTGTCCAAGTCAGTTGTGCGAGTGCGTCAGCGCGCGGCACGGTTCGCCCGAGTCGCTCGGCCTTTGCGGCATCGGCGAGGTCGAGCCGATGAATCAGGACCAGTCCCATGAGGTTGAGAAATGCCGCCAGCGGAAGAATTATGGGATCGGCGTATGGCGCGTATTTGCGAAC
>DPWC01000106.1 GCA_003529305.1 Actinomycetota bacterium | reverse complement strand
TCCCGGAACCTCAACGGCGTCCCACAGCGACCGCACAAGAGTCGATTCCTCAATCACGAATTCCTCGCTGCCTCAATGGAGTCGCTGGCGAAAAGGTGTCGATCAGAGATTCCACGCCGCACCAGCGTGCGGCAGCGTGCGGTTACGCCCACCCAGCGCGTTGACCAACTGGTTGGTGATGTCTTGACCAAAGAGGGAAACCGCAACGGAGTTCGCCGGGTCAAGTTCAGCCACCGTGGCTCGCCAGTCTTCGGTGTACTTCAAGAGTTTCGGCTGATCCTGCGGCGCGACCTTCTCAGCGATGTCGAAATAACCCAACCAGGTGTCCAGCATGAAGTCCGCTTCGCCTTGAATCAGATCGACCGTCCGCTGCTCAGGCGGGCCTGAGTAGCAGAAGGCGACCGGCGACATCACCTGTCGCACATACGCCGATGGAGACATGAACCAGTCCAGTTGCGGGTTGTCGCGCCGAAGATCAAGCCAGCGCTGGTTCAGCGGCTGGTAGTACTTGAAGAAATATTCCGTGTTGACATCAGCTTCACGCCGCGCCCCTAGATCGATGTATCCCCACGGGCGCTCCCCAAAGCAGGCAAACGCCATGCCAAAGATCGGCAGGTCAACTTGCGGACCAGGACTGATGGTGATGTGCAAGTTGGCGAAACCCTGTTTGGGGTTTGCCATCCACGAATAGACCATCCAGTCAATCTCAGGACCCGCAAAGCACTGGACCTGTCCATGGATGCCAGAGCCGATCGGGCCTTCATGCTCCAGACCCTGCGTTGATTCGTCCAAGTGCAGTTCGAAGCGGTCGTTGATCTTGGCCAGCATTCCGGCGAGCTTCTCGCGCCACTGCTCGTACACCCAAGTGACATCAACGGTTCCGCCGCCACTTTGCGCAACCAACTCTTCAACAGTCACCAGAGTCTCGCCCACAGCAGCCGCCTTTCCATGTCCGTCTCAGGAGATAGGCCCCAACTAGAAGCAGGACCCCGGGGGTGATGGGTCAAGGCTCCGGTCCAGTGGGGCAGCCGTCAATGCCTCAGGTGCGAGTCGGGACCAAGGACCCGGCAAGTCAGGACCGCCTACCGGGTCACCAACAGCACCGCAGCGGCGATCAAGCCGACCGCGATGACCAGCCAGCGGATGACACCGTCGGGAATCCGGCGGCTGACCCGCGCTCCCCAGAACCCGCCGAGGGCTGAGGAAGCGATCAACAGGAGTACCGGTGGCCAGTCCACGCGCTGAGCAGCCACAAAGACCACCGCGCCGGAGATCACCGCAGCCAGCGACAACACCGACTTCAAGGCATTGTCTACAGCCAGGGTCGTGGACAAGCCCGCGCCTAAGACGGCCAGAAAGACAACGCCGACTGCTGCACCGAAGTAACTGCCATAGGCCGCGGCACACAGCACACCGATCACGGTGATCGGCAATGACGCCACAATGCCGGCCTTGCGTGAGCGGGCGGTAAGGCGTTGATCAATCCACGGGCGCGCGATGAAAAGCGCAACCGCAAGCAGGATCAGAAACGGTACGACGGCAGCAAAGGATTCCTTCGGTGTCCGCAACAGCGCCAGTGCTCCGGCAACTCCACCCATGAGGGCCAACACGATGAGTCGATTACGCACCTGCTCGATACCGCGGAACCGATCCCGGTATCCCCATGCCCCCCCGGCGTAGCCGGGCAACAGGCCCAGAGTGCAGGCAATGTTGGCGGACCATGGCGGCACACCGACCGCGATCAGCACCGGAAACGCCAGCAAAGTGCCACCAGCAGCTACCGCGTTGATCGCGCCAGCGGCAAACCCGGCGACAATCACCGCTAACGCTGGCAGTATTCCGGAATTCACGACACCGAAATTCACGACACCGAGTCGCTGGCCGCGCTGGCCGCCGTATCCGTCGCCTCGGGCGCTTCTCCGCTCATGCGCTGCTGGCGCAGATAACCAGCGTCAGGAGCGCTGCGACGCGGCAGGTAACGCAACACAATCGCCGCCCCGATCAACGCCGAGGTACAAGCGATGATGGAGGTGATGTGCACGCCAGCGACAAATGCTTGACCAGAGGCACAGGCGCGGCCCGCACCACAGAACAGTTCTCGGGCCGCCTGGCCGGCCGCTTTCGGGTCAACCACACCAAGGCGCTGAACAGCGACAAAGGTGTCACCGATGGATTTGCGCGCTTCGTCACGGAAAGTCTCAGGCAGCACCTCTAGGGCGTTCGCGATGTTGCGCGCATAGAACACCTGCAGAAGAGTTCCGAACACCGCGATGCCCAGTGCGCCGCTGACCTGGCGCGTGGTGTTGTTCACCGCCGCACCTGCGCCGGCATTTTGCGGCGGAAGTGAGGACATCACCGATTCGGTGGACGGTGCAACAACATGCGCCAGGCCGGTGCCGGTCAAGAAGCTGATGATGAAGACATGCCAAACAGGATCGCCCGGATTTACCGTGGTGTAGAGCCCCAGCGAGATCGCCAACAGGGTCAAACCACCGGCGATGGTGAATTTCGGCCCGATGCGCGCGACCAGCTTCGGTGCCCGCGGGGCAAAGATGACTTGGCCCAAACCAGAAGGCAGTGCAGCCAATCCGGCTTGCAGTGGGGAGAGACCTTTGACGAACTGGAAATAGAAGGTCAAGAAGAAGGTCACCCCGAAGAGCGCGAAGAAGCCGAAGGCGGTGGCTATCGAGGCCGCGCTGAATCTCGGGTTCTTGAAGAACCGAACATCAAACGACGGACTGGCCAGCCGGGCCTCCACGGCGATGAACGCCACCAGAACTAGCAGGCCAGCCACGATCATCCCGGTCGACAGGAAGGACGACCAATCGCGGCTTTCCCCGCCATAGACCAGACCGAAGATCAACGACCCAAGGCCGACCACGGACAACACGAGCCCGATGGGGTCGAATCGGCCCGCGTTGGGATTGAGGGATTCGGGGACCAGCACGATGGTGGCCGCGATGGTCACCACCACGATCGGCACATTGATGAAGAAGATGCTGCCCCACCAAAAATGATCCAGCAGTAATCCGCCAAGGACTGGACCTAGCGACAGGGACGCTCCCGTGCAACCGGCCCAGATACCGATGGCGCGACCGCGCTCCTTGGGTGGAAAGACATTCGTGAGGATCGACAGGGTTTGGGGAGTGATCAACGCCGCGCCGACGGCCATTCCAGCGCGCCAGAAGATCAGTTGCGTGGGGTCCTTGGACTGCGATGCCGCCAAGGAGGTCACACCGAAAATCAAGAGGCCCGTCAAGAAGACCCGGCGACGACCCCACCGATCACCAAGCACACCTGCGGTGAACTGGAAACTGCCGAAGACGACCGCATAACTCAAGATGGCGCCGGTGAGCTGCCCTTGGCTGGCGCCCAGCTGACGACTGATGCTGGGCAGCGCAACATTCAGGATCGTGTTGTCGAGGATGACGATGATCAAGCCGCTGACCAGAGTCAGCATGATCAACCAACGACGGTTGTAGACCTTCGGGTTCTCCCACAACTGACCCGTGGGGATTGCTGCGGTGTCCTGCGCCATCAGTAGGCGTTGCTCAACAGCATCGCCCGCATCTTCTCGGCCGGCTCCTCGCCCACGATCTTGCCGACATCGCCCCACACCGGGTCGACCTCTGGGCTGAACAGGTTGTAGCGCAACTGACGGTCATGAGCTTCGGCTTCTGCTGCAGGCACCCCAGCGGCGATCTCCTCCGGAACACCCTTTTCCACCAGATCGATCCAGTAGTTGACATAGGTGTTGACCGGACCGCTGGGCTTGTCTTCGTCAGCGCCGGAAAATCGGCGGAAGGTCGGTTCAGTCGCGCGACTGACCAACATCCACGGAGACATCATCGCGTACTGACGCGGACCCACCTGCGCACGCGAGAGCCCTTCCCAGCTGATGGTGTCCTTGAAGGTGTCCGTCAAACCGCCGTAGACATAGTCCATGTAGGGCACATGCACCGACAGCTCAGCCTTGGTAATCAGGTCAAGGTGAAACGCGAGACTGCCGTTGGCATTGACTGAGTCCAAGGTGAAGTGTGGCAATGGCGATTCCGATGGGGTGAAGCCGAAAATCATGTGGGTGTCCATCTTGAACTTCTCCACGGTCAGGCCGCAGTAGACGATCTTGGGCACCGCTGGCGCCTTGAAGACGCGCATCATGCCGACCTCGGAACCGTCGAACACATTGGTCAAGGTGAGGTAAGGACCGCCATCGTCACCTGTGACTTCCGTCGCGCCCAGTCGATCCACCATCGTGGCCAGCGTGCGGTCGGCAAGGTCTTTGGGAAGGCTCATCTGCTGCTCCGTCAGTGGTCACGGGCTGGTCAGAGTGCGCCAGCCACTCAATGGCAGGGGTCCGGTATTCGGGACCTTTGGACCGTACCGGACAACAGTAAGGGGCTGCCATTCGGACGAGGGATGTGGCAGGGTGACCACGCCCATCATGGGCATGGGGGCAAGCGGGCAAATGGCCAACATGGCGAGCGGAAGGACCTCACAACAATGGCGGAGACAGTTGATCTCATTGCAGACATGGTCGATGGCGCGGGTGCCCTCGATGTCTCGGATGTCTGGGAAAACACCTGGGCGATCTCCAATGAGCTGATGGAAAAGATCCGTCCTGTCTTCGAGTTGCATCGGGACCCCGCCTACGCCGACCTTGAGCAGTACGGCGCTGACGGCTACAGCGGACCTGGTGGCTCGCTCAATGCGTTCACTGGTCCTGAAGTCGACTGGATGGCGCACGCCTGGATCGGTGACTTCAAGAAGGCGTTCGTCAATGTTCATGTGACCATCTGGCTGGGTCCGCACATTGATGTACCGCACCTGGGCGTGGCTTTCGGTACCTCGCCCCGGCCGTGGATGTACCTCGACACTCCGGCCCGCCGCGACCTCAACACCTCTATTGACTACTTCGACAAGTACATCCAGCCGCGCAACGATCACTACCTCGACCTGCGCGTCGACCCACGCCTGACCCAATTCGTCAGCCGAAGCGCCTACATCCGCCAGGTGCTCACCGATGTGGCGATCTGTGCCTCAATGGACAAGACCGAGGAGAACTGGGACCTCATGCGTACCGAGGCACACCGCCTCGTGGACATGTGGCTGGGCTGGGTCAAGGAGGCTAAGCCCGTGCCTATGGAGGAGCGTGCCGAATTGGCCGAGCGCGACCTGATTTTGCGCCGTACGATCGTTCAGCGGGATCCGGCCAATGTGCTGGCCGCCCGTCGGTTGGGTCCTGGCTTCGAGGAGCGTCTGGTGAAGGCGCTGTGGGGAGCCGATCGCCAACTGCCCCGTCCCACTCAGCAGTAATCCACGACCGGTACGAGCGGAACCGCCGCCCGATCGGTGCTAAGGAAAGGAGCGCGCCGATGACGCAGGCGCCCACAGCACCCACGGCCGGCGGTCCTCCCGCTGGTGTCGCCGCAGGTGGACCACCGCCTGGTGCCGGAGGTCCCGGTGGCGGCGGAATGCCCGACTTCAACGCCATCGCCGAGCGCTACCTGAACTCCGACAAGACCGACTTCGACGCCATCGCCGGTCTTGAGCACGAGTTCGCCATCGGTGTGCGCATGGTGATGAAGACTCTGCACGAGCAAGTGCCCTACCAGCACGAGCTCAACGACGCGCTCATCAAGCTGCACCTCCAGGCCGTTCAGTTCGCCAAAGAGCGCGACTTGATGGACGACTGGAATGCCCACGACATCAAGACGATGAAGCCGGTTAACGAGCGTATGGGGCAGCTCATCGCCATGACCGGCAAGAAGCAACTAGCCGTCTTGGCCGTCGCTGGCTACAGCGCCTGCCACTACCACATGGTGTTGGAGACGCAGGTTTCCGAGGACGGCATGCGCCGCTCCTGGATCTCACCGTTCAAAACCTGCCTCGAAGCCGGCAAGCGCATCGGGCAGTTCGACCTCGACGAGCAGTGGCTGTGGGAGAACTATGTGATCCCGCGCTTTGAGGGCTACGCCAAGGACCTTGGTGTGGAGTTCGAGTACGCCACCTGGAACGACGAGACTCGTGAGGTCTGGGTACAGGTCAAAGCCTGACCCCCCGGTTCCTGAAAGACCTTGGGGCCTTTCGCGATCGCTATTCCCCGTTTACGCGATCGAGAAAGGCCCCGAGGTCTTTTGTGGTTCTGTGGTGATCTCAGGCGTTCTTAAGTCTGAGAAATGACATGCATTGGCTAGTGGCAACTTCACGAACTGGTGAAGTCCGAGTGCTCCTGTTGGATGGCATCAGGCGCTTCACCAAAGAGGGCCGAGCTGGCCGCTGAATCCGCGTACTCCTCAAAGCGCGCGATCTTGCCGTCGCGAACCGTGACCACCAGGCAGGTCGGCACTCGCACCTTCTTGCCGTCTGCAGATGTGCCCACTGTCGTGGCTTGCACAACAAAGCCGCCGTCGAAAACGCGACAACGGACCTCGTCGACAGCAAGTTGGGCTCCAGAGTTGATCCGCCGCCGGCGGCTGGGGGTGGTGTGAATGGGAGCCTCCCATTCCCCGATGTTGTGCCAGGTACTGACGCCCTCGGCATAGAGATGCTCGGCAGCTCGTTGGCCCGCGACGAAACTGGGCAGCCATTGGCGCGCGACCTCCCACGCGTCCTTGAGACCGGCTGCCACCGGCTCAGGAACCTCGATGAACTCGGTCATCTTTGGCCTCTCACGCACCCAACAAGATCTGACAGCGCTGCTCCCCGGCACCGGAGCGCCGCTCGAGAGACAGTAGGGCCCAATGGCCCTAGGGAAGACCCACCCTAGAGTCCACTATCGGGGCCAGACTTTGGTCTGGTTGAAGTTCGCCGATATCCGCCGTCCGACCGTTTCGCCAGGAGCATCCATGACGCAGTTGATCGCCGAACGCATTCTCGACCGCATGACCGATGCCGAACGCGAGCGCGCGGCGGTCGTCGAGAGTGTGCTGCCAACTCTGCGCGAGAACGCGGCCGAATCCGATGCCTCAGGCAAATTCTCACCAGCCAACGCCAAGGCCATTGCAGACTCCGGCCTGCTCGGCTTAGTGATCCCCACCGAATACGGCGGCATGGGCGGAACCCTGCGCGACTTGTGCGGTGCCACCTACGCCATGGGTACCGCCTGTGCTTCCACAGCACTGGCGTACTTCTTCCACAATTCGTCATCCTCCCGAGGCATGTTGCCTCTAGGGGCGATCGACGCCGGTCTCTACACCGAGGAAGAAGTCCCCACCGTTCGAGCATTTGGCGAGAAGGTGCTGCGCTTCATGGGCACTGATCGCAAATGGATCGGCAACTTCGCTAGCGAATCGGTCAAGGCGGAAACGGCCAATGTCGTCATCCAGACGGAGGCCAAGAAGGTAGACGGTGGCTGGGTCCTCAACGGAACTAAGTCCTTCGGTTGCCTTTCGCACACGGCCGACTACTACCTCGTGACCGCAATCGTGGAAGGTGCGACCGATCTGAATGGTCTGGCGCTGTTCCTCGTTGATCGCAACGCCGAGGGTGTGGGTCCGCGGATGAGTTGGAACGGCCTCGGGATGCGCGCCTCTGACAATGATGGCGCCAAACTGGAGAACGCCTTCGTTCCTGATGACATGACCCTGACGATCCACGGCGGCTTCCAGCGCGCCACCCAAGTGGCCCGCGGAACCTGGGTCGGCAACCAGGTGGCCATCGCCGCCATCTACGCCGGTGTGGCGCGCAATGCCTACGAATACGCGCTGAACCGCACCATGGAGATGAAATTCGGTGACACCGGTGCTCCCATCGCCAGCAGCCCCATGCACCAGATCCTCATCGGCGAGACCGAGCAGAAGCTCGAAGATGTGCACATGTGGCTGCGCCGCCAGATCGATCTAGAGACCAGTGAGCCGCCGTTGCTACCCAACTCGGATGTCGCGCGAAACTGGCGACTGACCAAGGGCACCGTGTGCGAGCGAGCTTTCGAAGTGGTGGCCAACGCTCTCAAGATGTGTGGCACCAGTGGCGCGCTAATGGACAACGAGATCGGCCGTTCGCTACGCGATGCCGCTATGGGGCTGGTGCAGGCGTTCCCCGCCGAGCGCGGAAAACTTGATGTTGCCAAGCAGATCACCACGGGGGCAGGCTGGTCGGGCATGCAGGCCAGCCTGAAGAAGAAGGACTAAATACCCCGTTCCTCCGCCTAGCGGAGGAACGGGACAACTCGGGCTAGTCCGGGTGCGCCCTTGGGGCTCCCGGCCTAGCATGGGCAAGCCGGGACCTCCCGGCCCAAGACCGCTTCCCGGCTGCTGAACCGGCAGCACGGGGCAGGCAAAAGGATGGATGCACCGTGCTGAAGAACTTCTGGTGGCCCGTTGAGTTCAGTGACAATGTCACTCAAAAAGTCATGGGGATGCAGGCCGTCGGCCAGCGCTTCGTGTTGTGGCGGGACAGCAAGGGCGAGGTTCACTGCCTCAGCGACCTGTGCATCCACCGAGGCGGCCCGTTGTCTGAGGGCTGGCTCACTGAGGACAAGGACTCGGTGATCTGCCCGTATCACGGGTGGGAGTACGGCGGCGACGGCGGTTGCACCCGCATCCCGGCGCAACCCCAGCGCAACATCCCTGCCAAGGCCCGCGTCGACTCCTACCCCGTCGTTGAGAAGTACGGCTATGTGTGGACCTACCTCGGCGATCTGCCCGAGGAGGAGCGCCCACCCATTCCGGACATTCCCGAACTTGAAGACCCGCAGTACCGACGCGTACAGGGCAGCTACTACTGGAATGTCAGCTACGAACGAGCGCTTGAGAATGGAATGGACCCCTCCCACGCTGCCTTCGTGCACGGCTCGCGCTTTGGCAACATTGAGGACCCCTCCGTTCCGGACTTTGATGTCACCACCACGCCGTGGTCGGGCCTGGCCAGCATTCAGCTGAAGGCGCCGCCGCGAAACCTCAAGGGTGTCTGGGGTCAGCTGTTCAAGCTGCGCTACAAGCGCAAGGTGGGCGACAAGCCGCTGCTGACCAATGTGAAGGCGGGCTACTACCTGCCCAACATCAACTTCCTCACCGTTCCGCTGCCGGTGGGCACCATGATCCTGATTGATGCTCATGTGCCGATCGATGAGCACCGCACCCGGTCCCTATACATCGCTCTGCGCAGCTTTGTGAAGCAGGAATGGGCCGACCGCGACACCCACCGACGGGTTCAGGACATCTTCAAGCAGGACGATGATGTGATCTCCAAGCAGCGCCCCGAGATCCTGCCCTACCAGCTTTCGGACGAACTCCACATTCGCTCCGACATCCTGCAGACCACCTACCGTCGTCGTCGCAACGAGTTGCTGGACATGGGCTGGGGCGTGGACATGCACCAGATCGTCGGCGACGGCCCGCGCGATACCTATGTGGTCATCCCGTCACCAGCTCGCCGCGAGAACCCCGAACTGGCTAATGCCTGGATCAGCAAAGAGGTGCGGTCCCAAGGCTTCCTCGCCAACACTGGTGACTCCAATACCCGTGGCGGCAAGACTGCCTACGAAATCGAAGAGGCTCAGGCCAAAGCCTGATCTTCCTTCCTATCCCGCGAAGGGCATGTCATGAGTGAGCGCTGGGCTCAAAAGCTCAACCTCGATAAGTTCGAGCAGATCAAGTCCCGTCAAGGGATGACCGAGTTGCACGATGAGCAGGGCGGACCGTTCTTCACCATCAAGTCCCCCCGTGATGAGTCTTACCTCGGGGAGACTCGGGTGCTTGTTGGTGACGGACTGGTGCGCAAGGTCGTGTATCACGGCATTACGGCAACCATTCAGCCACCTGGCGCGCCGGCGCCATTCCTGCTGGACAGCCACATGGTGTTCGCCTTCACCGATCACGCTTCGCCCATTCCGCACTGGACCTTCGACTCGGTCTACAGCGAGCCCTTCTACGCGTTCCACCTCGACCTGCTGCCGCGGGTTGACTTGGGCTCGCACCGCGCCTATATGGACTATGTCTTCGGTCATCTCAACGAGGAGTTTGAGGCTGGCAAATCCTCAGACGGCTTGTCTGAAGCAGCCTTGAGCCCACGGCAGCGCTCGATCATGTCCCAGTGGATGCTCGCCTATCGCGTTCACGCTGATAAGTACCCAGCCAAGGACAAGCATGTTCAGGCCTACCTGAACTGGTGGTTCCAACTGCTTGATGAAGGGCTACCGCAAGAAGTGCTGGACTCCATCAAGGACACCGATGTCGCAGATCGCGACCTGGCCAACCGCGCCATGATCTTCAACCGCGAGATCGACCCCGTGTGGAACCTGATTACGCCGCTCGTCGGCGACTGGACCTCAGAGTTGCTCAGAGCACAGCTCGAGACCAACGATGTCGTGAACCCAGATCAGGTACCTGCTGACTTCACAGCACCGTCGTTTGGACCGCCTCGCGGCCACTGATCACCATCTGTCCGCGAAGATCACCATCTGTCCGCGAACGGCGCCCTTCGGGGCGCCGTTCGTCGTTATGACGTCGTCAGTTCGGCTGGTGGGAACAGGCCTGCCTTGCTCACCAATGACGGCGTCCGGCGATCAAGAACTCCCTCAAGCCACTCACTGGCTTCGAGCAATTTCGGCAGATCAATGCCCGTCTCAATACCGCTGCGATCCAGTGCGTAGACCAGATCCTCGGTCGCAATGTTGCCGGTGGCCTTGGGTGCAAACGGGCAACCACCGATGCCGGCCAAACTGGCATCCAGCACGCTAACCCCGGCTTCCACCGCTGCCAACGCATTGGCGTAGCCGGTATTGCGGGTGTTGTGAAAATGCGCCCGAAGTGGCACTTGTCCGCCGGTGATCTGCGCGGCGGATTCAAAACGGCGTTTGACATCAGCCGGCACCGCCACACCAATCGTGTCCGCCAAGGCAATTTCGACGACGCCGTAATTCATCGCCCGCTCGACAAGCATCTGCGTGCGCTCCAGCGGCACTTCCCCCTCAAAGGGGCACCCGAAGCTGGCAGCCAGAGTCACCGTCGGCGCAATTCCTGCTGCCTTTGCCAACGGCACTACCTCATCGAGCACCGCCAGCGCGTCGATGGTGTCCATTCGTTGATTGCGCTGGCTGAAGGTGTCAGTGCTGACGACCACGATGTTGATCTCTGTGACATTGGTCGCCGCTGCACGGTGGAAGCCCTTGGTGTTGAGCACAAGGCCGATGGACGAAAACCCCTCGATCGTTCCCAATCCCTCCAGGACCGCTTCCGCATCGGCCATCTGAGGCACGGCTTTGGGGTTGGCGAACGAGGCCACTTCGGCGCGGTCAATACCCGCGGCGATGGTGCGTTGAATCAGCTCGACTTTTTGCTCGGTGGTCAAGAAGGCTGGATCGTTCTGGAGTCCGTCCCGAGCGGAGACTTCAACGACCTGAACGCGCGCCATAGAGCCCTCCTTCGCGGTCGCTGGGGACACCCGCTGGGGC
This sequence comes from Actinomycetota bacterium, assembly GCA_003529305.1. Classification (GTDB taxonomy): domain Bacteria; phylum Actinomycetota; class Actinomycetes; order UBA12327; family UBA12327; genus UBA12327. The sequence continues at coordinate 1,632 of DPWC01000106.1, read as the reverse complement.
AACCGAGGCGATCCGCCGCTGTGTACATTGCCACTGTACCCGCGTCTCGAAGGGAGTCTCCCGTGGCCACTGACCATGGTGATGTCACCGCCAACTACAAGGGCGCCTTCGATGGGTCGCTGGATTTTGGAGCGCATCCCGTGTTGCTGCTGGTCGATGTCTGTCGCGCGTACATCGACCCCGAGTCTCCGCTGTACGCCGGTGTTGAGGACTCCGCAGCTTCCATGCGTCGCGTTCTTGCGGCGGCTAGAGCGACCGGTATCCCCGTGGTGTGGACGCGTGTGGAGTACGAACCAGGTGGCGCCAACGGTGGTTACTTCTACCAAAAGGTGCCTGCGCTCAAGGCCTTCGAAGCGGGTAACCCGCTGGGTGATTGGGTCGACGGTCTGGAGCCACAGCCCGGTGAACTCGTGGTCACCAAGCAATACCCGTCGGCTTTCGTGGGAACGGACCTTGCCGACACTCTGCATTCCCAGGGTATCGACACCGTGATCATCACTGGTTGGTCGACATCAGGATGCATTCGCGCCACGGGCGTTGACACCGTGTCCATGGGTTTCATTCCGATCGTCATTCGTGACGCCGTCGGTGATCGTCACCCCGGGCCCCACGAGGCCAACCTGTTCGACTTGCAGGCGAAGTACGCTGAGGTCGTTTCAGAAGAAGCAGTGTTGGACTATCTCGCCCAGCGGAGGACCGCGTGATCACTCACATCGTGTTGATGAAGTTCGCTGACCCCAGCAATCGAGACGAAGCTAAGCAGCGCCTTACGGAACTTGCACCGGCCATCGACCAAATTCAGTCCTTGACCGTGGGCCTTGATGTCATTGGCTCGGAGGTCTCCTACGACCTCGCACTAACCACCACCCATGCGTCGGTGGAAGACCTCAAGGGCTACCAGTCGCACCCGGCTCATGTGGAATTCGGTGGATGGCTGCGGCCGCTGCTGACTAGCCGAGTCGTCGTGGACTACGAGTCCTGAAGAAAGCAGCACACCGGGCAGGCGACTGATTAGTCCCCCGCGATGAGATCGTCGAGCACCCCGCCGATCTTGGCCACTACTTCCGCAGTACCTGGATAGGCATTGGCCGATCCACCATCACCACCGGGCCGGAAGGCCGCTGGTGCATGAAGTGAGATGTTTTGGGTGTATTCCGACAAGCCTTCGTCGCCGTATTCGCGTCCGAAGCCCGATTTCTTCACCCCACCAAATGGCGCCCGAGGTGACATTCCGGTGCGGTTGTGCGTATTGATGAAAACAAAGCCGGCCTCAAGACGGCGGGCCACCGAAAACGCACGATCTTCATCAGCACTCCACACCGACGCCCCTAGTCCGAGTTCAGTGCTGTTGATGCGGGTGATGGCTTCGTCAAGATCGTCATAGACCTGAATAGGCACCAACGGACCGAACTGTTCCTCACACACCAGGGGTGCATCATCGGGAAGGTCAAGGACTAGCCGCGGCCGCACGAAATATCCCTGAGCCACGACCTCCGGATCAACAATGCGACCGACCTGAACCACCGATCCACCGGCCGCGGCGGAATCAACGGCAAGTTTCTCCAGCCGCGCCTGCGCTGCACGCGACACCACCGGGCCCACCGTGACCCCCGGCGTCATCGGGTCGCCGAC
>DPWC01000228.1 GCA_003529305.1 Actinomycetota bacterium | reverse complement strand
GGTGTCCTACTCGATGCCTGGCGGCAGAACTCGGCTCGCGATCAGGGACGCAAACTCCACATCATCGGTGACGGCGACCTGCGAGGGCTCGTCGACGCGGCTGCGTCAGCCGACGCCAGCGATCTCGGCGGGCTCGGTGCCACGGTGGACGACTCGATCGGGTGGCAGGTGACAGCCGATGATTCGGCCTCATGGGCCGCAGCTCTTGATGGACTGACACGGGCCGAAGTTGTCACCCGCGGTGCAGCCGCCCGCGAGCGTTTCACCAAAGAATTCAGCGCGGATGTCACGCTCGGCCAACTGGCCGCCGTCTACGAAGAGGTCGCTGCCGCTGGCATCAGACAGTAGGACTGCGTCAAAGCTCTCACCCTCGGCGCAGCAACTGACGACCCCATTTCCTCGCCCATGCGCCAGCCCTCAGGGCGCCGGTTACCGCCGCATCAACAGCATCGTTACCGGCTACCTGCGTGTGCTGATCGCGTCGCATCGTGCGCGCCACTTTGACGAAGTAGTCAGCAGGGACATCCTTGGAGACGCCCCCGAGAAGAAAATCGCCCAGCATGTGTGGGATCGCTGCGGGCGGCTCGATCATTGCCGCGCGGTACATGAACTCCTGATCAGCAGCGAAACCGTATTCCGGCTTGTAGGCCTCAACTGCCTGGAGGATCTCGCGACCAAAAAACGCCGACTGATGCCCAATGAACCGCAGACCTAGTCGAAGGTCATTTATAGAGAAGGACGGCGTGAAGTGGATTCCCTCCACCGAACCGTCAGGACGCACATAGCGCATTACGCCATACGCCCACGCCCAGTGACGATCGCGTTGATCCGCATCAACAATCGCAAGAACCTGAGCGGTGGAAAAGCGATCGGCGGCATTCATGAAGACCGCAATGTCGCCCGTAGAGCGTGTGATGCCCTTGTTCATGGCGTCATAGATGCCCTCATCCGCGGCGGACTGCCAGCGAATCCGGGGGTCATCTTGTGATTGCAGCCATTGGACCGTGCCATCGGTACTGGCCCCGTCTACCACGACCCACTCGAAATCCGTGAAGCTCTGTTCCTGAACCGATGCCCAAGTGTCACGCAACCCTGACAGATTGTTGAAGCAGATCGTGATGACACTGAAGCGCGGACTACTGCTCACACCCACAGGCTAAGCCCACACCTACTCCTCAGTTGGTCCCCCAACGGCCTACATTGGTGGCATGTCCGGTACACCGCGTTTCAGCGTGGTGACCATCACCCGCAACAATCTCGCCGGAGTGCAGAGCACCTGGCGATCCGTCGCCGAGCAAGACTGCCGCGACTTTGAATGGGTGGTGGTCGACGGGGCCAGTACCGATGGCACCGTCGCATGGCTCGACGAACTCACTGATGCGCGTATTGCCGCCCGATCCGCGCCTGATGAGGGCATCTATGACGCCATGAACAAGGGTTTGGCTCGCGCAGTAGGCCAGATCGTGGTGTTCATGAACGCCGGCGATCGCTTTGCCAACGCCACCACATTGAGTGAAGTTGATGCCGATCAGCACACGCGGCACTGGCCTTGGGCTTTTGGTCGCATGGACATCGTCAACGACAAAGGTGTTGTCATCGACAGCAACGGGACAAGTCCCTTTCGGTCGCAGCAACTCAGGCTGGGTATGCAGAGCATTGGTCATCAGGCCGCCTTCTTCACCCGTGACCTGGTCAATGCGGTGGGTGCCTTCCATCCAGAATTTGGCATTGAGGCTGACCAAGAGTGGATGCAGCGGGCCGCTCGTATCCATCCACCCGCATTCTTGAATAAAGGGTTGGCCGTGGCAGCCGCTGGAGGCGTCTCGTTCGGTGGTGATCCGTGCGCATTCGTGGACGCCGCACAACACATGCGTCGAGCGCATCAAGATCCTTTCGGAGGCTCATGGGCCATCGATGGACTCGTCACATCACTGCTGCGACTTCGTAAGCGGGCCGGTTATTCCCTGTGGCGACTGCGACGGGGTAGCGAAGGATGACCCCCAAGGTGACCGTGGTGATGACCGCCTACAACGCACGCAGCACTATTGCGGCCGCAGTGGAATCAGTCCTCCAGCAGTCCTTCACTGATCTCGAACTGCTAGTCCTTGACGATGGATCAAGCGATGAGACGGTGGCGGCCCTCGCTGCGATCACCGATCCACGGCTGCGCGTGGAGATCCGCGCTCACCGGGGACGCCCTGCCGCGCTGAACGAGGCACTCACCCTGGCAATCGGCGAGTACATCGCCCTGAACGACGCCGACGATGCCTCACTTTCGGACCGGATCGCACAGCAAGTCGCGTACTTAGATGAACATCCCGACATTGCCGCGGTGGGCGGGCAGCTCATAGCCACCGATGGCCACCGGCAATGGGCTCTGCGGTGGCCAACTTCCCCCATTGAAATCGCTCGTGCCCTCGATGCCGGACGCATGCCGATCAGCAATGCCTGCGTCATGATGCGCCGCGACTGGCTTCAGCAGGTCGGCGGCTACAACGAATCGCACACCCGACTCGAAGACCTTGAACTTTTTCACCGCACCCGCCGCACAGCTCAATTTGCCGCGTTGCCCACCACTGTGTTGGTGTATCGCTTCCGCACCTTCTCCTACCAGCAGTGGGCCCATGAAGAGCAGCTGCGCGCTGCCATCACCAACACTTCCGTGCGAACCGGAGTACTGGCCTATGCGCGCTACCGCATCGCTGTTGCCGCGCAGCGTGCGGGCGTCGCCATGACACGCTCTCGTCGTAGGTCGTGACAAGGTCGGAAAACGACCACTAGATCGCGCACCCGGTTCAGCGATACAAGGTGGCACCCAGCGTGGCCACCCACGCCAGACCGAGAAGTAAGAGAACCGGATTGCGCAGGATGGCCTCTTCCGGTTCACCGCCGCCACCGGTGTCAATAGTGCGGGCATATTCCAAGAGCGCCAACGCAAAAGGCACCAACGACAGCAGGGTCGCCGTGGTGGATTGGCGGGGCACGGTGATGACCCACAACCCATAGACGATCACGGTGACGGCCGCGGCGACTGTCCAGACGAACCGCAGGTATTCAGGCGTATACGCCGTCAGTGCTGATCGAGTGGTGCCGACTTCTGCCCCCTCTAGAGAGCGCATGGTCACCAACTCGCCATAGCGCTTTCCGGCGACGACGAAGAGTGATCCGAAACCAGCGACGAGCAAGAACCATTCACTGATCGCGATACCAGTGGCCGCACCGCCCGCTAGAGCCCGCAACAAAAATCCGCTGGCGACCACCGCGATATCGAGCACCGGGATGTCTTTCAAACCCACGACATAAAGCACCTGCAAGCCGAGGTAGACCACGAGTACCCCGAGCAATGCGGGGCGGGTGAACCATGCCAACGCAAGAGCACCAGCGGCCAGCACGACTGCGACTGTCACTGCCAGCGTAGGAGACACCGCTCCAGAGGCGATGGGCCGTCGTTGCTTGTCGGGGTGGAGTCGATCCTTGGGGGCATCGCGAACATCGTTCACCAGATAGACCGCACTAGCGGCCATGCAAAAGCACACGAAGGCACTCAATGTCGCTACTAGGACGCTGCCAGTAAAGAGCTGTCCAGCAGCGAACGGTGCGGCAATAACCAGGGCGTTCTTGGCCCACTGCTTCGGCCGCAGCGCGCGCAATAGGGGTGGCATCGTTGATGCTCCCTTCTCCACATCGCAACTAGTCCGCAGTGACTCGGCACATCGTGCGGCTGCGCATAGGGTAGAGCCGTGACGGTCAGCGGCGCGGGTGAACGCTCTCGTTCGCGAACCACGCTGACCGGCTGGGGCCGGACAAGTCCGTCGTCGGCCTACACCACAGCCGTCACCCAGCCCGACGATGTCATGGAAGTTGTACGCCGAGGCAGCTCCCGCGGGGTGCTCGCCCGCGGCCTTGGCCGAAGCTACGGAGACTCCGCACAGAACGCCGGTGGCGAGGTCCTGCTCATGGAGCACATGGCCAGCACCCATTCCTTCGATCCCGACACTGGCATTCTCGATGTTGATGCCGGCGCCAGTGTGGATTCGATCATCACCGAGTTTTTGCCCCGCGGCTGGTTTGTTCCCGTCAGCCCTGGCACCCGAGCAGTGACCGTTGGTGGCGCCATCGCCGCCGATGTACATGGCAAGAACCACCACGCCGTGGGGTCCTTCGGCATGCATGTGCGCAGCTTGGATCTTGTGGCCGGTGACGGCACGGTGCGCACACTATCGCCAGAGAGCACACCGGATCAGTTCTGGGCCACCGTCGGGGGCATGGGATTGACCGGGGTGATCATTCGTGCTCGCGTTACTTTGCAAAAGGTTCCCTCCTCATCGCTTCTGGTGGAAACCCAACGCTGTGACGGCTTAGACGAACTCATGGCTCGACAAGTTGAACTGGATCAACAACACCGCTATGTGGTGGCGTGGATTGACTGCCTCACCAAGGGCCCACGGCTTGGGCGCGGTGTCATCACCGCGGGCGACTTTGCTGCTGTCTCTGCGCTGCCAGCAGAGCGCGCAGCAGATCCCCTCGCCTACGAGCCGGGTCGAAAGGTTCCCACTCCGCCCTTTGTTCCCTCAGGTTTGCTCAATCGGTTCTCCGTTGCCGCTTTCAATGAGGCATGGTTTCGCAAAGCCCCGCGTTCAAAGACCGATGAGATTCAGTCGATGGCCACTTTCTTTCATCCACTCGATGGCGTGCAGGGCTGGAACCGGCTATACGGCCCCGCAGGGTTTGTGCAGTACCAATTCGTCGTTCCGGAAAGCGGCGCCGAGGTGGTTCGCACCGCCATTGAACGCCTCTCGGCCATCGGTGCAGCATCGTTCTTGGGAGTCCTCAAGCGCTTCGGCGATGCCAGTCCCGCACCGCTGTCGTTCCCGATGCCGGGCTGGACTCTGGCGTTGGACATTCCTACCGGTGTCGTCGGCTTGGCCGACACCCTTGATGATCTTGATGAGCTGGTGGCACAGGCCGGCGGCCGGATCTATCTGGCCAAGGATTCGCGACTGCGACCGCGGTGGCTGCCTGCCATGTATCCCAGGCTTGCCGAATGGCGCGCCGTGCGTGACGACATGGACCCCCACGGGGTCTTCGTCTCAGACCAATTCAGGAGACTGCAGCCATGATCGATGCTTTGGGGAATCCGC
>DPWC01000131.1 GCA_003529305.1 Actinomycetota bacterium | reverse complement strand
TGGGCGGATTGATCAGCGCTACCGGCCAGCAGCGTCAACTCGAGTTGGCGTTGGCGGGCAGAGACCAGCCCCACCGCAGTCTGGGCAACGGCTGGATTGCGTTGAACAGCTGCAAGTTGCTGAGCGCCCAGCCATCCCGGCGGCACCAATCCGCTGTCTGCTGCCTGCGATCCCACAGGAACAAGTTCGCTGACATCAATGCCGGTTTGCACCGCAATGCGCACATTGGTGTCCCGGGTAGGCGGCGCCGCGCGAAACACCAACGCTGTCACCACACCCGCGCCATCGGCGTCAACGGTGCCGATGTCCTGCGCGGCTATTGCTCCGGTGGTCGTCTCAGCAACCGAAGCGGCAGCACTCGGGGCCAGCGAGACAGCAGGAGTCGGAGTAATCGTGGTCGCAATAGGCGAAGCAGTTGGTGCATCGCTGCCAAGTGGCGCACTTTGCGGATCAAGAACCAGATCGCCGCCCTCGCGAAGGAAGGACTCAGGAGTGCTACCCGGCTCCAGAGCCACCGCCTCGACAACATCCGGGCCCACCTGAGCAGGGGCGAAATACGCCGGATTGCGAGTCAGGCGCACCTTGGTGGACTTTGTGGACTCAATGACATACGCCCCGCAAGACAACGGTCGGGCGAAGTAACGCGTCCGTGACTTGCCTCCATAGTCCTTGCGCACGCAGCCGAATTCCGGTGCCGCCAGCACCAGTCGATCAAACAATGCATTCGGGCTACGCAAAGTCACCACGATGGTGCTCGGTGTCACGGCCGTTGCCGACTTCAAGGGCGTTGCGTCGGATACTGCGCCAAAACGCGTTTTCAGCAACGGTTGCTCGGCGGCTTGCGTGATCCAGAAGGCCGCGTCGTTGGCCGTGAGCGGACTGCCATCAGAAAACGAGAGCCCGGGTCGCAGCTGGATGGTCCACACCGTGGCATCAGCATTGGGCTGGGCCGAGGTAGCCAAGCCAGGTGATGGCGCCCCTCCGTCAGCTGCGGGTTGCAGCAAGGTGGCCATCACCAGCGGGCCCAGTGATCGCACCGTGCTTTCCGGAGCCACTGCTGGATCCCACGAACCATCTGGCAGGCCATCGGCAACAGCGAGCCTCAGCGTCCCGCCCGCTTGCACTGACGCGACGGGCGTCGGCGTGGGAGTTTGCGTAGTCGTAGGTGCTGAGGTGCACCCCGTCACTCCAGCCGCCATCGCCAACGCGCTGACGACGAGCACTGCGGTGCGTCGCACACGCCGTCGCCGGATCTTCGAGGTCACCATCACTGCACCAAGCCGTCCAGCAGTTCCTGCGACGGGCCTGCGGTCAATCCGCCATCAACCACCAGCGTCTGGCCCGTCACAAAGGTCGAACCGGGACTGACAAGGAAATGCACGGCGGCAGCCACCTGTTCGGCTGGCACCAAACCCGGCAGAGCGGCTCGTTCAACCCACGCGAGTTCTCGCTGCACCGATGTTGATGCCACCTGGTTCATGGCGGTATCTACCGATGACGGCGCTACCTGATTCACCCGAATCTTGCGCGGCGCCAACTCGATCGCCGCGGTGCGAATCACCGCGGTCAGAGCACCTTTGCTGGCGGCATAAGCACCCAACCCCGCGGCACCGATCAGCGCAGTGAGCGAGGACAAGGCAACCACCGATCCACCACTTGTCAGATGCGGAACGCTGGCTCGAATGCAGTGCGTGACGCCAAGGGTGTTGATGCGGTACGAGACTAGATACGCCGCATCGGTGTCGTCCAGAACTGAGGCATCACTGACGGCAGCGCCGGCATTGCACACGATCGCGTCTAGTCCCCCAAGGCTGGTGACGGCAGCGTTGATCGCTGCTGTGGTTTCCGCCTCGCGCGCGACATCACAGACCACCGCGACCTGCGCAGGAGCCGGATCGGGCACGGCAGTGCGATCCACGATGGCCACAGCGGCTCCACTGCCGGCAAGTTGCGTCACGATCGCTCGACCGATACCGGCTGCACCACCGGTGACGATGATGCGCTGCCCCGTCAGATCGAACGGCGCACTCGCGCGGTCCACTGCGCCTCCGGTCATGGTTACGCCGCACCACTGCGGGCCTGAGATGCCGACGCTACTTCAGGTGGGCTGGCACGCGAAGTCTGGCGGGCCGATACGCTGCCGAACCATGTCAAGGTGGTCGCGCGACGCCCAGACGCAACAGTTCGCTGAGGCGGTGCGGGACTTTGCGGCGCAGCATCACAGTCCTGAGGCGCCGCCCACGCGCGAGGCCTGGCGGGCAGCCGGCGAACTGGGGTTGACCGGTCTGCAGATTCCTGAGGAGTTCGGGGGTTCGGACGCTGCGTCCTACCGAATCGTTGCCACGGCCGTCAGTGAACTCGCCACGATCTCGCATGGCCTCTCATCAACATTCACCGTCTCGTGCGACATCGCCACCGCCTACCTTGTGCGCTACGGCAACACTGAGACGAAGCAACGCTGGCTTCCGGCGCTAGCCGCCGGCGAAGCGATCGCCGCGTTAGCCCTCACCGAGCCCGGGGCAGGCTCAGACCTCGCTGCCTTGACCACCCGCGCCACTGCCGTAGACAACGGATGGTCGTTGACGGGAACGAAGACCTTCATCACCAACGGAAGCATCGCCGATGTTGTCGTTGTGGCGGCACGCACCAGCGATCAACACCGCGGCCGTGGCGTCAGCCTGTTTGCCGTGGATACCTCACTGCAGGGCGTGAGTCGACACGCATTGGTCACTGCCGGTCACAGTGATTGCGACACGGGTGAATTGGCCTTTCACGAGGTCATCCTCGACAACTCAAGCCTGCTGGGGGTTCTCGATGAGGGCTTGTTCCACCTTCTGGAGCGCCTCCCACAGGAGCGGCTCACCTCGTCGGTAGCCAATCTGGCGCAAGCCCGCGACGCACTCGAGCTAACCCTTCAGTTTGCGAAGTCTCGGGAAGCATTCGGATCCACCATTGGCTCGCTACAGCACAACGCCTTTCGCCTCGCAGAGGTAGACGCGCAACTGGCGGCCGTCGAGGCGCTCGTTGATCGCTGCATTGATGACCTTGATGCGAATGTGATGAGCAGCGCTGATGGTGCCCGCGCAAAACTGCTGTCCGCACGAGTCGAGAACGCCATCTTGGACCTGGGGTATCAGCTGCACGGGGGGTCCGCCTTCTTGGCCGATGCGCCGATCCACCGTCGATGGGTGGACGGGCGAATCACTCGCGTGTGGGCGGGCGCCGACGAAGTAATGCTGCACTTGATTGCGCAGGATCTGGGTCTGCACCCCTGATGAGCCGGACCTCGTCATCCTCGGTCATCGTGTCGGCCGCTCGTACTGCGATCGGCAGAGCCGTGCGAGGCTCGCTGGCCCACAGTCGTGCTGAAGATCTACTTGCCGCCGCGATCGGCGGCGCCGTTCAACGCGCCGACGGCATTGATGTGGCAGCAGCCGATGACCTGATCGTGGGCTGCTGGATGCAGCAGGGTGACCAAGGCGCCAACATCGCTCGACGCACTGCCGTTTTGCTGGGCGCTGATGAACTTCCGGCCACCACGGTCAACCGCGCGTGTGCATCATCTCTGCAAGCCATCCGTATGGCTCATCACGCGATCGCCGTTGGCGAGGCCCGGTTCGTTGTGGCTGCTGGGGTGGAGTCCATCTCGCACTACCCCGAGCCGCGCAAGGCAGGCGCCACACCGCTAGCGGATCGGCATCCGGCGTTCGCCGAACTCGTCTCGCGCGAGGATTCCGCGGGGGGAGAAAGACAGTCATGGCGCGATCCGCGACTGACGGGCCAACTTCCCGACATTCACATGGCGATGGGCCACACCGCTGAGGTCGTCGCTCGCCTGCGCGGTGTCACGCGCGCCGACCAAGATGCGTTTGCCTTGACTTCACAGCTACGCGCAGCCCACGCAGTCAGCCATGGACTTTTCCAGCATGAAATTGTTGGCGTCCCCACCGGGGATGGCGTCGTTGACACCGACGACTGCCTGCGACCGGCCACCACTTTGTCGGACCTCAGCCGACTCGCACCGGCCTTCTTAGAAGGTGGCACCGTCACCGCGGGCAATTGCTGTCCACTCAGCGATGGTGCGGCAGCAGTGCTGGTCATGGACGAGCAATTCGCGCGCGATAACGATCTGCAGCCGCTGGCCCGCATCGTGGCCACGGGGGTATCAGCTCTGTCGCCAGAGATCATGGGCCTAGGACCAGTTGAGGCCACGCGTCGTGCGCTGACACTGGCCGGCATGACGACGACAGACCTTGATCTGGTGGAGATCAACGAAGCTTTCGCGGCACAAGTGCTGCCCTGTATCGCCGATCTCGGCTTGGATGCCGATCGCGTCAATGTTCTTGGCGGTGCCATCGCCCTGGGCCACCCCTTTGGCATGACCGGCGCCCGATTGGTGACCACCTTGTTGACCGCCATGGCGCACCAGGACGCCACCACTGGACTTGTCACCATGTGTGCCGCGGGCGGGCAAGGAATGAGCGTGATCCTCGAGCGTTTGTGACCTAGCCTTCACTGGTCGAAGAACCACAGCCTCAGGAGCGATGACGGTATGTCGACCAATCACAGCGGACGCACACAGCAGCGCAACGGCATTGCGATCGGTGAAGGTGCTATCCGCAAAATCTTTCCCGCCTTCGTAGTCGTGATGTGGGTGACCACCTTCTTCCTGATCAAGTCGGATAAATGGACCGTCACGAATACCGCACAAATCATTGCGGCACTGATTTTGTGTGGCATCGTCTTCGTTAACTTCGTCTATGTCTTCAGCTATGGCTACGCGATGTGTCTCTTCGCCATCAACCTCATCATCCTGATCAGATCAGGCGCACCGCTGGGCGCCATCATCATCGGCGGACTGCTCATGATCTACGCAGCGCGACTTTTTGTGTTCGTCTTCCGCCGCTACCAGTCGGAATCCTTCGCGCCACGAAAAGAGGGCATTAAGGTCGCCAACAAGCAGTTGCCCTTCCCGGTGAAGATTGCCCTGTGGATTCAAACCAGCACCCTGATGGCGTTCCACGCCATGACCACCTTCAATGTGGCCAGCAAGGCAGAGCGCGAGGGCACGAACGGCGTCAGCGGCTGGCTCATCATTGGCGCACTGGTGCTGGCCCAGGGCTTGGTCATTGAAGCGCGCGCGGATACCCAGAAGCAGACCGCTAAGGCCTCGTCTCCGAATCGCTGGCTGGAGTCTGGTTTGTTCAGCCGAAGCCGACACCCCAACTACCTCGGCGAGATTCTCGTTCAGCTCGGAGTGATCATCGCCGGGCTGGGAGCAGCCAGCAGCGGATGGGCATTTCTCGCCGGCATCCTCGCACCGACCTACATCATCATCTTGATGATCTCGGCGGCCACCGGCGGCGAAGCAGCCAAGAGGCAGCGCTATGGCGACGATCCTGCGTTCCAGGCCTACCTCGCTCGTTCGAACCGACTCTTACCCAAGCTCCGGTAGTTAGTGGCCCCGGCAGGAATCGAACCTGCGACACACGGTTTAGGAAACCGTTGCTCTATCCCCTGAGCTACGAGGCCTCGATGTTGCGAAATGACAGGTGAGCAATCGATCATCCACGGCGCTGATCATCACCTTTGGCTCATTCTAGGTTTCGCAGGTGATAAGAGTGGTGACTTCTTACCCCTGATCGGACTCCACCTGGGTCAGGTATTGCTCAGGCGAGAAGGGGTCGATCGTCATTCGCGCCACCCATCCCTGAGGTAGAGAAGCTGGTGTACCGGTAAAACCGGAGGTCTTCACCAGATCCAGCTTGGCGCCCTCCAATTGACATCCCTCAAGATCTGCTCGCTCCAGGCGCGCGTTGATCAAGTTTGCACCGGTGAGATCCGCACCAACCAGGGATGCGCAGCGAAGATCGGCACCTGAGAGATCGGCGCGGGAAAGATCAGCGCCGCGTAGGTCAGCTGATGACAAGCCGGCGCCCTTCAGATCGACTCCCGACAGGTCCGCGCCACGCAATTGGGGTGTGCTGAGTTGGACGCCCGGCGCCAGGATGTAGCCATTAAGCATCCGCGAACCTCGCGGGAGCGACTTCGGCGTACCGAGAAGTTGCCCGACCTCGACACCCGTGAAGTCAGCCGACGAAAAGTCAACTCCTCCGACATTGTGCTGACGAGGAATGGCGGCGCCCGGACCTAACAAGTAGCCGTCCACAAGGCACCAATGATCTGGTAGGCGAGTCGGTGAGCCTTGCAATCCTCCGGTGATCAGTCCGTTCATGTTGTTCGGTCCGATCCCGGACATGTCAACACCGTCAATCGTGGCTCCAGTTAGGCGCGCCCCTCCAAGACGCGTCCACCTGAAGTAAGCACCGCTGAGATCAGCGCCGCTGAGATCAGCCTTCGTGAAGTCAGTGTGGCCAAGGGATGCCCCGCGTAAATTGGCGCTTTCTAGGTGCGCGGACTGGAAATTGACAAGATCCAAATCCATTTCGGACAAGTCAACGCCAGGGAGTGCACAGCCCGCTAAGCGCGCACCCGGACCAATGAGGAATCCTCGGATCATGCGCCAGCCGTCCGGCAGGGCGCTGGGCCGTCCGCGCAGATGCGCCGATGAGGCATGGGCCATCAATGTCTCGCTGAGATCGCTTGAGTTGAAGGTCACCCCGGTCAATTCCGCATGTTCGAACCGGGCGCCGTCTAACTGCATCTGCGAAAGGTCGGCTCCCGACATGTGTGCACGGCTAAAATTCGTGCGCAGAGCAACGGCGCCCTCAAGGCTTGCTCCGCGGAAGTCCGAATGGGAGCAGTCTGTGGAGATGAGCACGGCCTCCACCAATGTGGCCCCTTGTAACTTCGCAGAACTCAAGTCCGCACCCGTTAGGTCTGCGCGACTCAGGTCAGCGCCGCGTAGATCTACACCACTGAGGTCAGCGCCGCGCAAGTCGGCACCTACCAAACGCACCCCGACCAGTTTGGCTCGGCCGAAGTTTCGGTATGACAGATCCTGCCCGGTGTAATCGAGGCTTGCTAACTCACTTACTCGAAGATCATTCACGCGTGCGCCCCAATCCACCAGTGATCGCTGGCTCCTGTGACCACCTCTTGGCGAAAACCATGCTGTGGAGTGATGACAGCGGTGGTCACCTGGCCACCGACAGTAGGCAGTTCGCTTCGTAGATCCAAAGACAGGGATTGCACCCCGACCAAACGCTGAGCCAAACTTGTCAAGGAATACAGATTGAGCCCACCAAAGGTGCTGAGAGTGCGATCAACATTCTCAGTAGCGACTGCATCAAATTCGTCCTCAATCAAAGTGTGCAGCGCCTCGATATCGGCGGCGGTCCGCTCGCTGCGATGATCATCTGAAGTCGCGCCCTCATCGCCAACTCCGCCCTCAACAAGGGTCAGAATTTCCTCCGCTCCGGGCTCCACCGTCGCACTGTTCTCGGCATGGGCGTAATTATCGAACTGCCGTGAGATGAGTTTCTTGCTGTAGTTGGGATCTTCACCGCCTTCGCGGATGAGCCGCCAGATGTCGAAGTCCTGGCCAAATGTGTCAAAGAGAACATTGTGCTCACCGCGCTTGATGCAGCTACGCGTCCGCGGGGAGTTGTAAAACACCTTTCCCAAGAAGGCACCTTCAATATCAAAGGTCGCCAGTGAAGGCAGAAGGTCGCGGGCTCCATAGCCCACAAACGCCAAGGTGGCCTCACTGTCAACAGGGTGGTAGAGCCCCAAGAAAAGTCGTGACCACTGCAGAACGATCTCCAAAGTCTCAGCAGAGGCCACGGAACCATAGGTGGCCTCAATGGCCCCTTCAATGGAGGCGTGTGAGGTGTCAGTGCAGTCATTGTCAGCACAGTCCTGCTCCACGATGTTCTTCCGGCTCCCTTGGCCGAGAATTTCCAACACCCGAGGGGCCCAGCTTTCCGCCGCAGCCACTTGTTCCTCGTCATAGTCCGCAATGAGGTCCGTGTAGAACGCCGCAATGGCCACATCAGTCAACTTGTTCTCGCGGCGCAGCCAATTCGCGCGACGGTGCAAACGATTGCGGAACTCACGCAGGTAAAGGCGCGCGAGATCCAATTCCGTAGCGATGCTCGACAAATTCTTGGCGAGGTGCTTGAGAAAACTTTCGCGGTAGTCCTCAACCGTTCCAAGCCGCTGGTCCGGCAGCGAATGGATCCAGCTTTCCAACAAGGTCTCGTAGGCAACGCCATGGAAGTTCACAATGCCGGAGTGCAAAACCCCGATGGCGTGTGGCTGTGGCAGACCGAGGATCTTCCGAGCACCTTCAAAGGTTCGGCGATTACCGACTGTGGTCACCGAATCGGCACACAGCACGACCCCAAAACCATTCCCAATAACTACTTCCGTTGTCATTTGCTTCCCCCTCCTGAGATGTTGACATTCCTTTGAACGCTGTACTGCTCCAGTTGCGACAGCGAGCTGATACCGCCAAGCTTTTGAGAGATTAAGGACAAGGCATCACTGTCCGCCGTTCCTTCCGCCTTGCTCAACTCCGCGAGCAGCTCGCGGGTAGTCCAAGCCGCTCCGAAGGCGTTGTAGTCATAACGATCCTGATCAAGGTCTTCGCGCAAACGAAGAATCAGGTCTTGCGGTGCCACTGTTGGAAGAAAGCGAGGGCGCGTGATCGCCAGTTCATCGCACAGCACCGCCATGGCATGCGTGCCAAATATCCATCCGCCGTTGAGCGAACGGAACCCATAACCATGGGAAACGAAGAAACCTCCGTCCAACCACAAACGGACAGAGATACTGGAGGTGAAGATGTCCCCGGCATTAGTGCGCTCACCGACGCCCCAAGCATCAAGGACGCTACGGATATGGGAGATGCCGAGGGAGTCAGCGCGCAGAGAAAAAACTTGCTCATAACCTCGGCTGCGCCGGAATACTTGGGCCCAGGGAGTTTTGTCATCGACGACATCAGTAGGTGGAATTTCTGCCTCAGGCACCAATACCCCCAGGGCCGGGTGCCAAGAACTCTCCTGCGCCGATGAGTGCTCCATTCGGGGCAACGACGGGCAAGGTGCGGGCCAGACTCTGCCACGCCGCATTGAAGGACGAGTTGTTCAGCCGAGCGCCATAAACAGCTGACACCGTCGGAGTTCGGCTCTGTCCAGCGGCACAATGAACAAGTACGCGTTTGCCTTCACGGCGCAAACGCGCCACTGTCTCAGCAGCCTGATGCACGACGAAATCAAGGTTCACATTGTCCGATCGGTCCGAATCTATGAGCCAAAACTCATGATGCTCGCGACCTGACTCAGTGATCGCCTTCGACCGGTATGACGGCAATGCGCACAGGCTCACCACGGCATCGACCTCAAGCTCATCGAGAACAGTGACGGCTCCGGCCGCACCCAAGATGAGGTCCGCATCAAAGGGTGCGCGGTGTGTCTCGGTGTGCTCGAACCAGCGGGGATGCACCGATTTGTGCTGCCGGCCGAAGATCGGCGTGATCAAGTGGACAAGATCGCGTGCCACCAATCCCGGCCATCCATTGAGCGCCGACCACCAGTGAGCGGGGACGGCCGACCGTCCCCAGCGTGCTCCCATGAACATGCCGGTAATTGCTGCCACGGTGTCTGCGTCACGCCCGCCTCGTACGGCATTTTCGATGGTGTGTTGAAACTGCTGGCACGCGAAACTTTCTGAACCAGGATCGTGATCGGGCACGGGTGTCATAGCAATGGCCGACCATGCTGCCTGCCATGCCTCCACGACCCACCCGTTATTGGCGAAATCAGCTGGCGTGCGAGTGATCGCTTCGTCGTAACGAGAAGCCCACAAATCACGCCGGTCAACGGGCAAGTGCTCCAACCCGATTAACGCGTCAAGGTCGCCCTGCAAAATGGCATGCCGGACCGTGGCGCAAGCAAGAACGCAAGCATCGCTCGCTTCTGGATCCGCATGAGTCAACTCACTGATCCATCGTGCCAACTTCATGGCATCGTCAACGCGCTTCGACAAAGACAGAACGGCAACCGGACCAGTGCGCATGAGAGAGCCATTGCCAGCAGAGCGCTGGGGATTGTCCTCATAGAAGCGCAGCGCCGCTTCACGGGCTTTCTGCGCTGTCGGTTCGTCACCTAGGGCGCTCAAGATCTGCCGAGTCTGGATCCCCACATCTGGCGCACCAGAGGACCACCGCACCCAGCGCGATACAAGATCATCCAGGCTTTCCGGGGCCCAGAGCACACCTGCACCTGAAGTGCACTGGGCAATCGCAATCGCCATTGAGGTGTCGTCGGTCCACTCCCCCACACCGAAAACTGCCGAGGCCTTCATGAAAACCTGCTCATCGGCTGGTAACGGTGGGCCGAATTCATAGGCAGCACCGAGGGCATCACCGCACGCTTTGCCTACGAGTACACCTACAGCTCGATCGCGCTGTGCCGCATTCAGCGACACCTCACCAGGCTTCAGGCTAGACGGCACTCTTAGTTCTCCCCCTTATCACCAGTAGCAGCCTCAATCTGTTGGCGTGGCGTGATACCACCGTGAACAACAGCGATCAATTCAGCGATGTCATCAGCGACCGCATTCGTTTGAAACACCGTGCGGCGCACACTCTCTTCATTAACTTCCAGCCAGTCCAGTCGTCGGCGCACAATGACTTGACCATTAGTCAGGATCACTTGAATCCACGGTGAACTGCAATTGATGGAGTTGATCTCTTCGAGAAGTTTGCGCGTGGGCTTAATGTCCGAAGCGACTAACAGTGCAAATTCGACGCTGACTTCTTTGCGTGAGCGCATAACGCTGGCGTATCCGTAAGCCTGGCGGCTTTGATAACGAATGTCGCCGTCGTCGTCCAGGGTCAATTCGTTGGTCGCCAAGACTTCTGACATGAGCTTTTGCAGATGGGTCCGCATGAGGATCACTACATGATCAGCGCCCTCGACAGTGCCCAGGTGGCGATGGCGTCGGATTCGCGCAATAGGTGGATTCCGGGGATCGTTCAACATTTCTCCTTCGACGGATAGTGGGGGCAGGGGATTTTCAGATGGCTTCCGCGAGCAGGTTGTGCCGGCGGTTCAGAGCGATTAGGTGCACCAGTTTCTCATCACATTCGACAGCCGAAACTGACGCGTACACGACTTCATTGCGAGGCTCAGCCTTCAAGGCAGTGCCTCCTGACAAGGAAAGCGACTGCTCCATGAGGGAGGTTTCGAGCCCAGCGAGGAAGCGACGGGCACGACGAGACGGAGTAGCAATCACTTGGCCACCGATGGAATCCGTGATCGCTGCTTTGATGATGTGTTCATAGGCCAACGCAAACTCTTGGTGTGTCGTGAAAACCTCCAGCATCACCGGATGTCCCGCAATGCCGATCATCACGCCAGTTTGTCCAGCAAGAACAGGCGGCACTTCAGCTTCTTCGAGGGTGAAACCAGTGTCGAGGTAGTCCAGGTACGACTCGGTCAGTGAGGGCGTCAGGGTGCTGGCGTATTGCGCCACTGACTCCCACACGGCCGACTGGCGGTCTCCTCGATCACGGTCCAATCGCTCGCGAACTCGCGGCCCAACTTTTCGGCCACGGCTGCTATGTGTTGCTTGTCCATGCCAGCGGCTGCGTTCAACGCAGTTCACCGGTACTACGGCACTCGCGCCTGCCGCGATGATCACCGGCTCGCTGACCACACGGTTCTGCCAGCCACCCTCCAGAAGGTCACCCTCGAGAAGCAATACGCGGTCAGGCGAGTTGTTCGTGACGACGAGTTCCGACACCACGGGGCTGCCTTCGCGCTCGGCGATCTGAAGCTCTGCTGAGCGGACCGTGCGCAACCGCCCCCCGCCTGCGGGGTGGTCTAGCGACGAGCCGGCTG
>DPWC01000005.1 GCA_003529305.1 Actinomycetota bacterium | reverse complement strand
GTGGCCAGCCGCGGGGGCCGCGTTCGCGAACGCGGCGTGGTCAAGACGCCATCATGCGTATTGAAGTTGACCTGAACGAAGCCGTCTTCGGCACTGAGCGCGAACTGCAGGTCGAAACGGCCGTGGTGTGTCCGACCTGCACTGGGTCGTGCTGCGCGCCGGGTACTTCGCCGGCGCAGTGTGGGATTTGTCGTGGCCGCGGCGCCGTGCAATCCATGCAGCGTTCCCTGCTGGGCAATGTCATGACTTCGCGGCCGTGCTCGGCGTGTCAGGGATACGGCCAGACCCTGCCGGTGCCGTGTCCGGAGTGTGCCGGTGAAGGTCGGGTCTTGGCTCGACGCAGCATTGCGGTGCGCGTCGTGGCCGGTGTCGATACCGGCACCCGCATTCAACTTGCTGGTCAGGCCGAGGCCGGGCCGGGCGGGGGACCCAACGGCGATCTGTATGTCGAAGTCGTCGTTCGTCCGCACGAGATCTTTGAGCGCCGTGGCCACGATCTTCATGCGCGACTGTCGGTGCCGATGACCTCGGCGGCTCTCGGCACCACATTGACTTTGGACACTTTGGATGGGCCGCGTGAAGTGATGTTGGAGCCGGGCACACAAGCCGGACAGTCTGTCCGGCTGGCTGGATTAGGCGTGCCGCCGCTTCATGGCCGCGGACGCGGAGACATCGTGGTGCATCTAGATGTCGAGACTCCTCAGCGGCTCGACGCTCGCCAGCGGGAACTCCTAGAGGAGTTGGCCCAATTGCGCGGTGAGGAATCTGTTGAACCCAAGTTGGCGCCGGTGACTGAACCCAACCGCTTCTTCACTCGACTCAAGGATGTGCTCAGCGGACGGTGAGCGCCCCGCTGTTCTTCGTCGACCGTCAAGATCTTCTTGCCGGTGATCGTGTGATCGTCTCCGGCGCTGAGGGGCGACATGCCGTCACCGTCGCCCGGCTGCAACACGGCGAACGAGTCGACTTGGGTGATGGCGCGGGCCTGCTGGTTGCCGGCCAAGTCATTCGTGCCCAGGCGCCGGATCTTTTGGAAGTTCAGGTGTTAGAGCGCATCATCGCGCCGGACCCTGATCCGCGGCTGGTGGTGGTGCAAGCACTGCCCAAAGGGGACCGCGGTGAATTAGCTGTTGAACTTCTCACTGAGGTCGGAGTTGATGCGATCGTGCCGTGGGCGGCGGCCCGCAGCATCGCGCAGTGGCGTGGCGATCGGGGGGAGCGCTCGTTGCACAAGTGGCGCGATGCTGCCCGCGCTGCCGGTAAGCAGTCGCGTCGAGCTCACCTGCCGGTGGTCTCTTCCTTGGCGACCACTGGTGATGTGCTGCGCATGGTGTCATCGGCGACGGCCACGGTCGTCCTGCACGAGGAGTCGACCGCTGCTTTGACCAATTGGAGTCCACCAGCCCGCGGCGAGATTGTGGTCGTGGTGGGTCCGGAAGGTGGGCTGACGGCCGACGAGGTGAGTGCGTTTCGGGAGGCCGGCGCTGAGGTTCGTCACCTCGGCCCGTCGGTCATGCGCACCTCCACCGCAGGTGCGGCAGCCAGTGCGGTTCTTTTGGCCGCGACAGGGCGCTGGTCGCTCTAGCATGAGTGCCATGGATGGCTGCTTGTTCTGCGCGATCGTTGCCGATGAGGTCCCCGCGGACATCGTGGCCCGCACCGAGCACACGGTGGCCTTTCGTGACATTGCCCCGCAAGCGCCCACTCATGTCTTGGTGGTGCCGCGACACCATTGCCGCGATGCGTTGGACTTAAGTGCGAATCCGACCATGGCAGGTCATTTGCTGGCGGATGCTGCCGAAGTGGCCAGGTCATTGGGCCTCGAGCCATCCGGAGATGACGGCGCCGACGGTGGTTTTCGCATCGTGATCAACACCGGATCGCGTGCGGGGCAGAGCGTCTTTCATGTGCACGCCCATGTCTTTGGCGGCCGGCCGATGGCGTGGCCGCCGGGGTGAGCCCGGTTCAGTACGGCACTGGCGGCTCTACGATGGAGCCACTGTGAGTCCAGCCACCGAGGTCAGCGCCACGATTGTCGTGCCGCCCAGCCTGCCCACCGTGACCCTCTTTGGCGCGGGCGACGAAAACCTTCGCGTCATTGAAAAGGCCTTTCCGTCGGTTGTCCTGCATGCGCGAGGAAATGAAGTCAGCGTCACGGGCCCAGCGCGCGATGTCGAGCGCATCCGTCGATTGATCGATGAGCTGATCATCGTGGTGCGAACGGGTCAGGGATTGACCGGTGATGTAGTGGAGCGCAGTATCGCGATGATCCGTGGCGAGGCCGAGGGCCCTGCCGATGTGTTGACGGTGAACATCTTGAGTAATCGGGGTCGCACCATTCGCCCCAAGACCTTGAACCAGAAGCGCTATGTCGAGGCCATTGACCGCTCCACCATCGTGTTCGGCATCGGCCCGGCAGGTACGGGCAAGACTTATTTAGCGATGGCTAAGGCGGTGCAGGCACTGCAGGCCAAGCAGGTCACCCGGATCATTTTGACGCGGCCTGCTGTCGAAGCCGGGGAACGCTTGGGCTTTTTACCGGGCACCCTCTTTGACAAGATCGATCCTTATCTGCGACCGCTCTACGACGCGTTGCATGACATGGTCGATCCCGAATCCATTCCACGCCTGATGGCGGCAGGGACCATCGAGGTCGCTCCACTGGCCTACATGCGCGGGCGCACCCTGAACGACGCCTTCATCATCTTGGATGAAGCGCAGAACACCTCGGCTGAGCAGATGAAGATGTTTCTGACTCGACTGGGGTTTGGTTCCAAGATCGTGGTGACCGGTGACATCACCCAGGTGGATCTGCCGTCAGGAACCACCAGTGGGCTTCGAGTAGTGCAAGAAATCCTCGACGGTGTCGATGATGTCGCCTTCTGTCGGCTCGATGCCCAAGATGTGGTGCGTCATCGCCTCGTGAGTCGGATCGTCGAGGCGTACGCAGCATTTGATGCCACTCGTGAACAGACCCGCGGTGAAGGCCGGCGCTCTGGCCCGCGCCCGGCCTGATGCCGATGCCCATCGAGTTGGTCAATGAGTCGTCCCATTCTGTGGACGAGCAGCGCATCATCGCGGCCGCGGCCGCGGCGATGCGTCAGATGAATGTCCACTCCGATGCTGACCTGTCGATTGCGATCGTTGACGACGAATCGATGGCGGACCTTCATGAGCGCTGGATGGACTTGTCGGGGCCGACCGATGTGATGTCGTTTCCGATGGATGAACTGCGGCCCGGTGCCTCTGCGAGTGAGCTGGTCACGGGCATGCTGGGGGATGTGGTGATCGCACCGGGCTTTGCTCGCGAGCAGGCCCGCGCTGCTAGTCGCGACCCCGAGGTCGAACTTGATCTGCTTGCCGTGCACGGCGTGCTGCACCTGCTCGGATTCGATCATGAGGAGCCAGAAGAGCACGCCGAAATGTTCGCCCTGCAAGATCAAATCCTCGCAGGGTTGGCAGGCTCGCTATGACGCTGAATGTGCTGCTCATCGTCATTGCCATCCCATTAGTCGTGGTGGCCGGAATCTTGGCGGCCACCGAGGCGGCGATTTCGCGAGTGCGAGCTTCCCGAGCGCAGGAGTTGTTGGACCAGCAGCGCCATGGTGCTGCATCCCTGCTGGTGGTTGCCGAGGATCCGGCTCGCTATGTCAATGTCCTGCTGTTTTTGCGCATCGGTTTCATGACGACCGCCACTGTGCTGGTGGTCAATGTCTTTGTTCGGCAATGGGGATTGACCTGGTGGTCGGTATTGGGGGCTGCTGTCCTCATGGCGACGGTCAACTATGTGATGGTCGGCGTTGCCCCTCGAACTGTCGGGCGACAGAACCCGGTTCGCGTCGGTCTTGCCACGGCTGGCTTTGCCCGTGGGTTGGCCCGGTTTCTGAGCCCTTTGACCAGTGCGTTGATTTTGTTGGGTAACGCGATCACCCCCGGCAAGGGCTACAAGGAAGGCCCGTTCAGCACAGAGGCAGAACTACGCGAATTGGTGGACCTAGCGGAAGCCAACCGGGTCATCGAGGATGACGAGCGCAAGATGATCCATTCGGTCTTCGATCTGGGGGACACCGTGGTGCGCGAGGTGATGGTCCCGCGTACCGAGATGATCACCATTGAACGCGGCAAGACGCTGCGGCAAGCCGTGTCGCTGAGTCTTCGTTCCGGATTCTCGCGTATCCCGGTGACCGGCGAGGGTCCCGATGATGTGGTGGGCCTGGCCTACTTGAAAGATGTTGCGCGCCGCACCTATGACCATCGCGATGCTGAGTCGATCGAACGCGTGGACACGGTGATGCGTCCGGTGACCTTTGTGCCCGACAGCAAACCCATCGATGAACTACTGCGCGAGATGCAGGCGGCGCGAGTACACATGGCAGTCGTGGTTGACGAGTACGGCGGTACCGCTGGACTGGTCACGATCGAAGACATTTTGGAAGAGATTGTGGGTGAGATCGCCGACGAGTACGACACCGGTGCGGCCGATGTCGAATCGCTGGAGGACGGCACCGTGCGGGTCTCAGCGCGCCTTCCCCTTGATGACTTCGCCGAAATCGTTGGAATGCAGTTCGACGATGAGGTCGACACAGTCGGTGGCCTGCTCGCTGAACGGCTGGGTTTGGTGCCGATCGCGGGCTCCACAGTGGAGATCGATGGTTTCTCATTGGTGGCGGAGTCTGGACAAGGCCGACGCAATCGCATCACTTCGGTGTTGTTGGTGCCGCGCAGTGGTGATGCTGCGCGGCAACTTGACGGAGTCAGTGATGGCCGACGCTGAGCCCACTCAAGGGCGGATCGAGGTGTCCGACGAGGATGCCAAGTTGGTCACCCTTGCGCGCAGTTCGCGGGTGCGCACCGGCGCTGTTGAAGGTGCGGCGGTGCGGGACGAGACGGGCCGCACCTATGCCGCAACCACGGTGGCGCTGTCCTCGCTGAACTTGACCGCGATCCAAGCCGCAGTGGCGGCGGCTGTTGCCAGCGGCGCTAAGGCTCTGGAAGGTGCGGCGGTGAGTACTCAGGTTGACGCCATCGGTGATGACGATCTGGCCGTCCTTCGTGAACTGGCGGTGGCTGGTGCCGTGGTGGTGCGTGCCGGAGTCGACGGTCAAGTGCAGGAGATCGTCGCTCTGTGAGCCATCGCAGCGGCTTTGCCTGCATCGTGGGTCGACCCAACACGGGCAAGTCAACGCTGACCAATGCTTTGGTCGGCCAGAAGGTCGCCATCACTTCAAGTCGACCGCAGACCACGCGTCACGCGATTCGAGGAATCGTCACGGTGCCGCAGGCGCAGTTGGTTCTGGTGGACACCCCGGGGGTGCACCGGCCGCGCACCCTGCTGGGCCAGCGGCTCAATGATCTGGTCCGCGAGAGCTGGGCCGATGTTGATGTGCTGACTTTCTGTGTTCCCGCCGATGAGAAACCCGGTCCGGGCGATCGCTTCATCCTGCGCGAGCTGGAATCGCTGACTCGCACACCCAAGATTGCGGTGGTGACCAAATGCGATCGCGTGGATCGCGAGCAGTTGGCCGCGCAGTTGCTGGCGGTGCAGGAGCTCGGCCGCGAATGCGGCATTGAGTGGGACGAGATTGTTCCGATCTCGGCAGTGCGCGGTGAACAGATTGACTTGCTCAGGGATCTGCTCATCGCGCGGTTGCCCGAGGGGCCGGAGCTGTTCCCTGACGGACAGCTCAGCGACGACTCGCAAGATCAACGCATCGCCGAGTTGATCAGAGAGGCAGCCTTGGAAGGCGTGCGGGACGAATTGCCGCACTCTCTGGCCGTGGTGGTGCAGGAGGTCTGCGCGCGGGAAGACCGACCCGCTGCCCGGCCACTCACGGATGTGTCAGCGGTGTTGTTCGTTGAGCGCGAGTCGCAGAAGGCCATCGTGATCGGGCGGGCGGGCGCACGACTCAAGCAGGTGGGCACCGCCGCGCGTACCCAGATTGAGGCGATCGTGGGTACCCCCGTTCACCTGGATCTGCGGGTCAAGGTGGCCAAGGACTGGCAACGAGACCCCAAACAGTTGCGGCGCTTGGGTTTCTAACGGCTTGGTGACCCGGTGTCGTTCGGTCTGGACCGGGCTTCACCTCAGGCGGGAGAATGCCGATATACCCCGGGAGAACCGGTGCCAGCTGCCGGCTCCAGACAGGGACGGGAGGCGCCAGCGTGTCACGCACCTCGGCCTCCCTTGTTGCCACCATCGCCGCCTTGACTGTTGTCGGGCTGGTCAGCGGCCCATCGGCCATCGCAGCACCAGCAGGTGGCGCCAAGGCTCTCGCGCGCGACGGCGCAACGACGCTGACGAGACTGCCCACGCGGGTGTCCTCGGCCGCTGATGATGCTGTGGTCGCCAACAAGGTTCTCGTGCGATGGAAAGCCGGCGTCTCCACGGGCTCGCGCCGCATTGTTCGCGCAGATGTTGGTGTTCGTTCGCTGCGCACTCTGCCCTTGGTGCCCCGGGCGGAATCGGTGGCGGTGCCCGCAGGTGCCACGGTGAACGAGACGGTGGCGGCACTTCGGGCCGACCCTCGAGTGGCTACCGCCCAACCAGTGTTCCGCTATCGCGCGATGACCGATTCGTATGAACCCAACCAGTGGGGCTTGAGCAATACCGGCCAGGTACCCGAACAGGGGTACTCCTCGGCAGGAGCTCCGGGAGTGGATGTGAATGCCCAGGGGGCGTGGGCACTTCCATCAGGGACTGGTTCAGCTTCAACAGTGGTGGCCGTCATCGACACCGGCGTAGACATCGCGCACCCTGACCTTTCGGCAGGCATTTGGACAAACTCTGGGGAGATTCCCGGCAACGGCATTGATGACGACGGCAACGGCTTCATTGACGATGTCCATGGCTGGGACTTCCTGAACAATGACAACTCGCTGTATGACAACACCACCTGCTCCGATACCTCAGATGAGGATTTCCACGGCACGCATGTGTCCGGAATCATCGGTGCGCGCCGAAATACCTTGGGTGTGGTGGGAGTCGCACCAAGCGTCACGATCATGCCCTTGAAGACCATCGGATGCTCCGGTGGTGACACCACCACAGTGATCGATGCACTGGCCTACGCGGAACAAAACGGAGCAACGATCGCCAACATGAGCCTGGGCGGAACCGGCTACGACTCCGCACTCAAAGCAGCCATCGACGCCTCTGGCCTGCTCGTTGTGGCCGCTGCTGGCAATGGTGGGGGAGACGGCGTCGGCGACAACAACGATTTTTCCGTGGCCGGTTGCGGCACGGCTAGCGAGGCCGCTAACGCGAACTGTCCGGAGTATCCCGCGTCATTTTCTTCCGCGAACATCGTTGCGGTGGCGGCCGTGGATAATCGCGGCACACTGACTTCCTTTTCGAACTACGGTGCATCCTCTGTGGATGTGGCGGCTCCGGGCGCGAGCATTATCAGCGACTACCCCAATCAGCAGCTGACCTTTCTTGACGGCACCTCCATGGCCACGCCCTTTGTTACTGGGGTCGCCGCTTTGGTGACCTCGGCCGTGCCGGGAATCTCGAAGGCAGCGCTGAAGACTCGACTGCTCAGCACCGTGCGGCCGCTGCCGTCCCTGTCGGGGCGCACGGTCACTGGCGGCATCGTGGACGCGGCCGCAGCCGTGGCGGGGTCACCGGTGGCACCAAGTACTTCGTCGCTGTCGTTGACGCGCTCGGCCAGCACGATCACCGCCGGCTCAGCGCTCACGCTGTCAACATCCCTGTCAGTGACTGGCTCGGCTCAACTGCGACCTGTCGAACTACAGGTGTATTCCGGTGGGTGGAAGCGCGTGTGCTCGGTGACTACTTCTGCCACCGGGACGGCCTCGTGTGTGCAGTATCCGAAATATTCTGCGGCCTACATGTGGTACTTCCCGGCCTTCATGGGACAGGCGCCAGCATGGTCCGCTTACCGCACAGTCGCGGTGCGTCCGGCTATCTCATCGACGCTTTCGCGATCGCGCGTCTTCGTGGGTCAGAGAGTGACTTGGGGCGGCGTGGTGACACCGCATCGCGTGGGCCTGACTCTGGTACTGCAGCGCTGGACGGGTACGCGCTGGGCAGCGGTGAAGTCGACCAAGACGGTTTCGCAGGGCAAGTATTCCTTCAGCATCGCCGGGTCGAGCCGCGGCACGGTGCGCTATCGCGTGCACTTTGCCGGTGACGCCGGCAATGCCGCCCAGAACACCTCGGTGCGCACACTGAGCGTGGTGTAGTCTTTGCGCATGCGGCGGTCGCTCCTGCTTCTTCGCCGCGACGGGGCCTACTGAGGCCGGTCTCCCCGTCGCGGTGGTTCAGCGTTGCCGGTCGAGCCCTGATCGCCCCAGACTCGCCAGGAGAGACCTTCCATGAACCGCAGTACTGATTCTCAGCAAACTCCCAGTGGTATGCCCATCGGCAAATACACACCATTTGCGGCCATTGATCTGCCGGACCGCACCTGGCCATCACGAGTGATGGACCGAGCTCCGCTGTGGTCCTCGGTGGACCTGCGTGATGGCAATCAAGCCTTGATTGACCCCATGACACCGGCTCGCAAGATGCGCATGTTCGAGCTGTTGGTACGCATGGGCTACAAGGAGATTGAGGTCGGCTTCCCGTCCGCCTCACAGACCGACTTTGACTTCGTTCGCGAACTGATCGAAGGCGACAAAATTCCCGACGATGTCACTATTCAGGTGTTGACGCAGGCTCGCGACCACCTCATTGAGCGAACCTTCGAATCCATCGCCGGCAGTGATCGCGCTATCGTGCATGTGTACAACTCCACTTCCACACTGCAGCGCCGGGTGGTGTTCAACGCGGATCGGGATGCCGTCAAGGACATTGCTTTGCAGGGCGCTCGCCTCGTGCAGAAGTACGCCGACGAGATGTCGGGCGATTCTCATGTGATGTTTGAGTATTCACCGGAGTCCTTCACCGGGACTGAACTGGAATACGCCGCCGAGGTCTGTAACGCTGTCAATGACATCTGGCAGCCCACTGCTGACCGAAAAGTCATCGTGAACCTGCCTGCCACAGTGGAGATGGCCACACCCAATGTGTATGCCGACCAAGTCGAATGGATGCATCGCCACTTGGCGTATCGCGACAATGTCATCTTGTCGCTGCACCCCCACAATGACCGTGGTACGGCGGTGGCAGCGGCCGAACTGGGCTACCTGGCTGGCGCGGATCGCATTGAGGGCTGCCTGTTCGGCAATGGTGAACGCACCGGCAATGTGTGCTTAGTAACGCTGGGCCTAAACCTCTTTTCGCAAGGCATTGATCCGATGATCGACTTCACGGGCATTGACGAGATTCGTCGCACGGTGGAGTACTGCAACCAGCTGCCGGTGCATGAGCGTCACCCCTATGTGGGCGATCTGGTCTACACCGCGTTCTCTGGATCGCACCAAGATGCGATCAAGAA
>DPWC01000177.1 GCA_003529305.1 Actinomycetota bacterium | reverse complement strand
CTGAGAATTCGTCGGGGCACCAGAACCATTGGCACCGTCAGAGGTGCTCCCAGTTGTGCCCGAGGTACCTGTGTTACCGGTCCCCGCCGAAGTCGGTGGCTTGACATCGGGCGCGAAGAACACGAAGGCCGAGAGATCCATGCGCAGTGAATCGCCTGAGGCGCCGCTACTGCTGTTCTGGGCGTTGGCCACCGAGACCTCAGAGACCAAGACCGCGCGCTGAAGTGATTCAAGTTTGCCCAAGAAGGCGGTCAAGGCTCCGTAGTTGCCGACCACTGAGATCTTCAACGGCACCTGCTGAACAGCTGATGCGGCTGTCGACTGGCCGGTTCCGGAAGAAGTTGACTCACCGCTTGACGATTTCGCCGAACCTCCCGACCCGGCCGTGCCGCCGGTCTGGGGCGATTGACTGGTTGTCAGGGGTTGGGGGTTAGCAGGTTCAAGGTCGACCAGTTCGACGCCCGCCGCCTTGGCTGTATCAGTCAAGGTGCGCACCAGTGTGGGCAATTCCGGCGTGGCAGGAAGTTGACCGCGGATGGTGGCCAAGAGGCCCAGTTGCGTCGCCAGGTCCTGCTTCTGGGCTTTGAGGGTGGCTATCCGACTCTGCAGAGCCGTGTTGGCAGAGTCTTGCGAGGCCGTTTGTTCCGCCAGTGCGGAAGCCTCACTGCGCTTGGGCTGCACCACCAAGACGAAGCCCACCACCAAGATCAACACGGCGGCTAACACCGCACCAACCGTCCACTGCCGCGACTTTGTCATCACTTGCCCGCTGTCTGCGTGTAGCGACCAGATTTGGCTGCCTCAGTGACCGTCGTCGTGGCAGTGAAGGTCACTGACGAGTTCGAGGGATCGGATGCCGAGCGCGTTGCGCTGGTGAAATACGGATCAATCGAACTCGACTGCACAGCAAGAGCATCCAAGAACGACGCCACGCCCTTAGTCGTTGTGGCACTGCCATCAATCGTCACCGAGGCGATGCCCGTGGTTCCCAGGGCGCTGGTCACAGGTGTCGTCAGATCCTGTTGGATCGTGACGGAGGACAGCGACACACCTCGCGGGGTGCTCAGGCGCAAGGAGGCCAACAGACCAGACCAACGAACCTCGGGTCCCATCGCGGCAGCCAGTTGTGACTGCGCAGACTTCACCGAGTTGTACACCTTGGGAACATCGCTGTATTGATTCACCTGCGCCTGCAAGCCGACACCCGTTGCTCGCGCTGAGTCCAGTGCCGATCCCGCTGACGACACCTGCAGGCTGACCACCAATGTGGCCGCCACAACCATGGCAACCGAACCGGCTAGGAGCAGTGCCAGGCGACGCTGAAGAGCGCGAAAACGCTGACCCTCGGCAATCTCTAGCGGGAGCAGGTTGACGCGTGAGGCGACAGGACGCTCCGTCTGAGCATCGCGGTGCACCTTCGTCCGCAAGGTCAGACTCATGGGGCCACCGCCAGGGCCAGCCCCACCGGAACGGCAGTCAGCGGCTCGATGAAGTCAATTTGATCCTCGGTCAAGCCCGTCTTGCCCACTCGCAGTTGTGAGACCGGGGTGCCCATCTCGGTGGGAATGCGGGTGGCCTCTTGCAAGCGCTGCACTAGGCCCACCAATCGACCGCCACCACCGGTGACCACCAGTCGCGACAAAGATTCCGAACCCGTTGACGCCAGGTAGTAGTCCAGCGACCCGCGCACCTCATCCACGAACTGCTGGCTGGATGCGTCCATCAGGCTGACGGCCGATCGAGCCATCTCCTCATCAGCACTGCCATCGCCATAGACCACAGACTGCTTCAGCGTCTCAGCTTGTTCCACAGGCACACCAAGTCGATCGGCAACCGCCTCGGTGATGTCGGCACCCCCCATGAGCAGGATGCGCACGAAGCGTGGCACTCCCCCCTCGTGGACGACGATGTTGGTCACGCGCGAGCCGATGTCCACCACAGCTTCGGGGCCGGCAGCAGCCAGCGGTGACGGATCACCCAGCGCACGCAGTAACGCAAACGGAGTGAGGTCAACAGTTGCCGGAGTCAATCCCGCTGCCTGAACAGCCTTCACCGCACTCATGACCATGTCCCGAGATGCCGCCACCAACAAGCCCCGCAGCGTGCGACCACCCTGTTCGGTCTCGAACTCCTCAACAGTGACGAAGTCGAGCACCGCTTCCTCAACAGGAATGGGAATGAACTCCTGCACCTGAAATGGCAGTGAGCGCTGAAGGTCTTCGGCGGGCATCCAGGGCAAATCCACTTGACGCACGATGACCTTGCCGTTGGCAACACCGATCACCACATCTTTGCCGGTGAATTTGGTGTGCGCCCAGAGTCGCTTGATGGCAGCGGCGACAGCCTCGGTGTCTACAACTTCACCATCGACAACGCAGCCCTCCGGCAACGGCACCTGGCCGAATCGCTCCAATGTGATGCCCGCTTTGCCAAACGACAGTTCAGCGGCGCGCACCCCACTGGTTCCAATGTCGAGCCCAATGGCGGTTCTGCTTGCCACGATGGCCTCCCGGGTGCCGCCCAGCTAGGCAGCCTCACGAGGTCCATCGGCACCTTGGGCCGGGGACTTGAGCCCAAGAAAGGGCCAATTCCTAGCCCAAAATGGCGCCTGTGTAGGTGCCAGCCAGCGCCTGAC
>DPWC01000222.1 GCA_003529305.1 Actinomycetota bacterium | reverse complement strand
TGGCCTCTTCCACCACATATTGCAGCGCTGGCCGATCAACAACGGGAAGCAATTCTTTGGGCACGGCTTTGGTCGCGGGCAGAAATCGGGTACCCAAGCCGGCAGCGGGAATGACCGCCGCGCGCACCTGTTTCACGCTCCCGACCCTACCGCGCGGCCTAATGTCAGACCGTGAGTGATGAGACGGCCAAACGGACTGTTGCCGACAAGTCGGAAGTACGCGCGCGCATTCGCCAGCAACGGCATCACCGCCAGCAACGCAATCAACGGGATAACAGTGACGCGGCGATCACCGCCGAAGTCGCCGAGCGGGTGGCCTGGTGGTCCATGGTCCGCGGCGCTGGGGTGGTGGCCGCCTTTGCCGCCACCGCCGACGAACCGGCAACAGATGCGCTGCTTGTTGCCATCCGCGATAACAGCATCCGCGTGCTGCTACCGGTGATCCCTGAGGATGAGACATCGCAGGATTTGCAGTGGTCCCCCTTCATCGACCTTGACGACTTGGTGCCCGGCCCGCACGGCATTCGCCACCCCGTTGGTCCTACTTACGGGCCCCAGGCTCTCGCCGGCGTGGACTTGATGATCGTTCCGGCGCTGGCCGTTGATACCGCCGGGCATCGACTCGGTCGCGGCCGCGGCTACTACGACCGCGCCATCGCCCACCTGCGGCCAGATGTTCCCGTCATCGCGTGGGTCTGGGACGACGAAGTTCTGGCGCCAGGATCGTTTCGCGTTGAGGACCATGACGCACCTGTCACCCATGTGTGCACCCCGCGCGATGGTCTTCGTGCCGCCGGTGGCGAGGTTGGGCAGTAACCCCCGAAGGAAAACTGCACGCTGGTGCGTCACAATGACGCCGTGCCCCAGTACGACTACGCCTGTACCGAATGCGATCACACCTTCACGGCAGTGCAGTCCTTCAGCGACGACGCTCTTACCGAGTGTCCCGAGTGCAATGGGCGTCTGCGCAAACTGTTCTCATCGGTCGGTGTGGTGTTCAAGGGCTCGGGTTTCTACCGTACGGACAGCCGATCAGGTGCGTCGTCAACGCCAGCCACGAGCGCTTCGTCCGGCGGCAGTGACGCTTCGTCATCCAGCAGCGGCGAGACCAGCACGAGTTCCTCAGGCGGCAGTTCGTCGGGCTCCGCTTCTTCAAGCTCCAGTTCGTCGGGCTCCAGTTCGTCGGGCTCCGCTTCTTCAAGCTCCAGTTCTTCGGGCTCTAGCTCATCGGCCTCCGGGTCATCAGGTTCTGGTTCATCCGCAGGGGCGTCCGGCACCTCCTCCTAACACCGCGAAACCTTGTCCCGTCAGCACGGGGGCATCGGTCATTCATGGTCCGTCCATGACTCCGGCCTTCGTCGAGATTGTCACTGCTATTCGCACGCGCATGCCGTGGCACAGGGTCCGACGAACGCTGACCGGGCAGGGCTCACGAGCCTCCCGGCGGTGGGTACTGGCGGTGGGTTGGGGCCTGGCCACCATGGCCGTCATTGCCGCCGTTCGACCGCCGACGACACCGTCGCCCCCTGCGGACCCCATCTCTCAGACTCACGGGCTGCTGGCCATCGACTCGAGCGTGGTGCTGGTACCGGTTCGGCTGGCCGATCAATTCGCCGCCACATGGTTGCGGGTGGGTGATCACATTGACCTCTACACAACAACAGCGTCGGTCTCGTCATTAGGTGTCAGCCCGGAGCCAACAGCGGCGGGCCCGCTAGCTGTTGATGCACGCATCACGACTTTCTTGACCTCAAGCAGTAGCTCGGGACTGTTTTCTGCCTCAGGCACCGGGGCCGGCAGTGCCGTCGTGGTGGCCGTCCGCAGTGATCGCGCCAGTGTTCTGGCTCGGGCCGCAGGACGACCACTCGGCGTCGTGCTGCGCCGCTGACACGGTTGCACCAACTAGCGTGAACCTCGCCAGCAGTTGGTCTGTCGTCGGGAGGGTTCGTGCTCAAGGGGTTCCGAAGTTTCATTCTGCGCGGCAATGTGGTCGAGCTCGCCGTGGCTGTGGCGGTGGGCGCCGCGTTCACGGCAGTGATCAAGGCCATCGTCGATGGCGTGGTCAATCCCCTGAACGGGGCAGTTTTCGGAAAACCCAACCTTGATGATCTGTGGTAGTTCACGATCAACGGCGCCGAGTTTCAGCTCGGACTCGTGGTGAATGCCGTCGTGAACTTCCTGCTCGTAGCGGCGGTGATCTATTTCGTGATCGTCGTTCCGATCAACCGGGTGCGCAATCTTCCGTTACTGCGCGGGGATGAGCCTGAGGAAGTTCCCGAAGACATTGCCTTGCTTCGGCAGATTCGTGACGCACTGTCCACACAGCACTAAAGCCCACCGGAGTCACTCCCACGCACATCAGTTACCCGTGGTGGGGCGGCACCTCACGCAGGAAGCGTTCCGTATCGTCGGGATCGTGGTCTCGCTCACGCCACTCGTCAGATCCCGAATCGGCCGGGTCTGATTCATCGCGCGTAGTCTGCGGAAGCACCGGCTGATCCGGGTCGGCACCACTGACGACACTCACCACACCCTGAGTGTGGCATGGCGGCACACTGACAGGAGGGCTCATGGCTGTCACCGGGCTGAATCATGTGGGGCTTTCAACACCCGACTTATCTCGAGCGCTGGCCTTCTATCGCGATGCGCTGGGCTTTACGGAGTTGATGTCCTTTGGCTGGGAGAGCGGCAACCCTGCCGCCGACGCCGGGCTGGGCCTGACCGACACCGCCGCCCAGGTCGCCGTGTTGACCACCGGCACGAGCTTTCTGGAAGTCCTGCACT
>DPWC01000189.1 GCA_003529305.1 Actinomycetota bacterium | reverse complement strand
CAAAGCTGACCCAGCGACGATAGCTGGATAAGGAACTCCCCAACTAGTCGCTGCTCCGATCGCCAACGCTGTGATCGCGACATAGGCTGGCCACACCATGCGCAAGGATCGGCCGAGTCCGCCGATAATCCACATCGAGGCAACGACGAGATATGTCCAATTGCCGTCATACACGAATTTGGATTGCCACATCAGGATGATGAAGCTGACTGTCGCGAGGGCGATTGAAGCGAACCGTAGCCAGAACTGCGAACTTCTGCTCATGAGGGCTGCCAGGAGTGCGACAGCACAAAGCAAGGCGGCCGGCCGAGAAATCAGCGCCTCCAATGCCGGAGCGACAAAGGGCAGCAGCCCTTGTCCTTTTGGTGGAAACGGCGTAGGGCCTGGTGCTCCCCGAAGGGTCTGAAGCAGGCTGTTTAAACCAGCAACGGCGAGCAGATATACGGCAAAAACAGCGGGACCAATCAGCGCCGTCATAGATATGAGCAATCTGCGACGAGTCAATCGGTTTACGGCCAGCAAAATTCCTACCGCAGGGATTATGAGGAAACCCTGCTTCATCAGCGGACTACATCCACAAATCGTCAGGCCAATGATGACCGATTTCTCAACACTGAACCGACGAGGGCCACGGATGACAAACCACAAACCGAGTGCACCCACGAAGACACCATCAATGGCATGCCACGCCATCAGCGGAAATGTGTTCCAGTTGGTCACAAATGCCAGCGGGAACAAAGCTCCCACCAATGTGAATCTTTTCGGAATGCGGGGTACGCCAATATCCAGCAGCGCGAAGGTTATCCAGGCCATCTGTAGGGTGACGAGAAGACGCGACCACAGCAATGTAGGCCACGGAGGCAGCACATCTAGAACATGGAGAACGGCACTGCCCAATGGGCGCGGAGAGACAAAGTCAGCATGAGGGACCTCGCCTTGCAGAATTCGCCAAGACTGCGCGAGAACGAAGCCATCATCGGTCGGATTAAAACCGTGTCGGGCAAAAACAAGGAACCATGTGGCAAGACCGAGCATCAGACAACTGAATACCAGCGCCTTGGACACCACCGATTTAGATCCGGGCTGTTGCGGCGCCTCCCCTGTCGCACCGCTCAGCAATCGAATCACCTGCTCACGACCTCGTGCGGTGAAGTTGCACCTGCCTGCCGCCAGATCCAGCGAACCGACGCCGCAATCGCCAACGCTATGGCCAGTGAGATGGCCAACTGACCGATTTGAGCTTGCTGCCAAGGCGCTGCAAAGTCATATGTCCAAGCGTCGAATTCTTTACCTAGTTGCAGTTTGTAGAAAATCGCGCCCCAAGAAAACCACCACAAAGAAGCGATAGCCAGAACACTGAAAGCCTGGAGCCGCCACTTGACCAACGCCGTCCAGTGTTGGAACGCCAACGCCATCAAAGGAGACCAAAGCACCAGGGGTTCCATGGTCACGCGATAACCGAAGTACCCCAAACCTCCGGTGAATCGGTTTCCGGATAGCTGCAAAATCAGATAGCACAGGCCGCCTATCGCACTCGCCCGAACCCAATCGGGCGCTGCCCGCCAACCCGCACGCAGGCCGGGAATGACTAGGAGCAAGTACGGGGACAAAATGAAGAGGCCGCGTGATGGGCTCAAAAAAGTGCCCCATATGTCATACAGGGGGCGCAATGGTCCGAGGTAGGACGATTCCTGATCGACGATTGGTGAAACGGCTGCTGCACCTCTGCCGGCGTAGGACCCCGTCAACAGGGCCCATTCGCCGCTATTAAGGCGGTTATATACAAGTAAAGCCACCACTCCCAGGGCGCTAGCAATTCCAATCTTCAAGGCGGGAATAAGGGAACGGCGGCGAGCTGATTCCCAAATGCCCACAACCAGCGGCACCACTGCTGCCTGTGGTCGACTCAGAATCGCGAAGCCATATCCCAGTCCGGCTCCAAACGGACGATCACGCGACACAGACCATGTCGCGAAGCCCAGTCCCAGAAGTACCGCCGCATGTGTCCACGGCAGATTGGCAGACACAGTCCACACACCCGTCGTGAAAGCGAGTAGAGCCACTGCGCCAACTGCCACGGCTGGGGCAACCAGCTTGATAAAAGAGCGATACATGAATGCCAGACCAGCCGCAGAACCCACTACGGCAGAGAAAGTGCCTGGGACGATGGATAGTTGTGAGCGACCAAAGACAAGATAAAAAGGGTAGGCCAGGAAAATCGAGCCCGGAAATCGATCCGATCGGCAATGCGAGCCTGGAAGTACAACAGCATTACCGGCTTCACAGAACCCTGATTTGAGTGGGCCCACATTGAACAACCAAGTTCGCGGGCCTTGTAAGGTGAATTGCCAGTTCTCTAGATCGAGACTATGCAGTTTGGCCAAACTCCATGCAACGATGACCGACCAGTGCACATCATTGGGCCGCTCCGTACCACTGAAGTCAGCCGTAACCGCGAAAACCGCGAACAGCACTCCGAACATCGCAAAAGCCGCTGACGGCATCGTCAACCAACGAGCCAGCGACATACCAGCAGATTGCCGGCCCTTGTTTGAACGAGCCGAGGCCTGTTTCGACATTGACGACGCACGCGATTGAGCAGTGGCCTTCGAGCGGCTCTGCTTACCCATGCCTCAACCAGCTTTCATGCTCAGTTCACCAACGAGTCGAAGCGATCACGCGACCCGACTTGGTCAGCGTAGCGGCGAAGGAGCAGAGGAAGAACTAGGACGACGGTGGGCCAGAGTCGAAAGAGGGCAGCCGGCACAACGACTAGCGGAACGATTGAGAATCCCAGAAGCGCCGTTCCCTTCGCCAAGTCCACACAGGGCGTTGAAGTTCTTGATCGTTGCCAGCGGACTCCTGCTCCGACTAGTGCGACGACGAGCAGCGCAGAGATGGCGTGGCGCAGCGCCGGCGTCAGGTCGCCCGTGAAGGGCCACGCCGAACTACCGCCAGCCCACACCCAGGAGATGCCCACCAGCGTCAGGCTTCCTAGTGTCATCACCAGCAGCGCGAGGCGTCTCGTTGTAGCGCGGCGTTGCAGGAGAGCGAAGAGTCCTGCGGCAACAGCGACGGGCACCACATTGGCGCGCGCCGAGCCCGCTAAGGCCCCCAACACGACAGCAAGGATTGCCACGATCAGGGGCGATCGGGCGTCGCAGAGAAGCCCGATGGCAACGGCCAGTAGCAAAGGCACGATGAAGGCATCGCCACCCAGAAGGAAGTCTTCCAGAAAGCCGATGTTCACGACGATTACGAACCCGCTCAGCAGCAACACGCGAGGCGATAGCAGCCGCCAGGCGGCAAGGGTCGCCAGAACCAGCAGCACAGGCGCGCCCCAACCGGCTGAACCTGTCACAGCCACAAAGGGTGCGTAGAGCACGACGCCACCGAGCAAAGGCGATACCTGATCTCCCAGGTAAGTCTTCTGGTCGAAGGGGTTGTCGCCGCTAAGTAGCGCTTTCCACATGATCGTCAACGCATCATCACGATCACCAAAGCCACCAACAGTGGGTAGCCCATAGCGCGGATACACCACGATGAACGCAACCACTAACGCAACGACAATCACACCTACGGCCACAAGTGCCAATCGATCAGACTGCCTCGCAAGGACCGGTAGCACAACAGCAAAGACTGCCGAATAGATCACTGCCGCCAAGATGATCAGGCCCCAGACAGTCACCGCCGTCAGTGCAGTGTCGCGTCCAACCGGGTTCGCCAATCGCTGAGATGAACACAGCGCCGCACCAATGCCCAGCACGATCGGCGTCGGAATTGCGGAGAACCAACGAACGGCCTGCCGAAGAGACGCGGACACCGCCACGATGACAGCCGCCTAGTCGCCCAGAAGTAACGCCGTGTCCGCGTCCACCATGATGCGTGCAAGCTCGGGAGTCAGCACCGTGGGCCGCCAGCCCAGAACCTCGCCCGCGTGTGAAGGGTCACCGATCAAGGCATCGACTTCAGTAGGCCGTTCATATCGCTCGTCGTACTTGACGAAGTCCTGCCAATCGAGTCCGGCATGTTCAAAGGCGAATTGGACAAAGTCGCGCACCGAGTACGCCGTTCCAGTCGCCACCACGAAGTCATCAGGCGAATCAGCTTGAAGCATCAACCACATCGCCTCGACATATTCGGGCGCATATCCCCAGTCGCGAACCGCCTCCAGATTGCCCAGATAGACCTCGCTCTGGCGACCTGCCTTGATCGCGGCGACAGCACGCGTGATCTTTCGGGTGACGAAAGTTTCGCCACGACGCGGTGACTCATGGTTGAACAAGATCCCGTTCACCGCGAAGAGGCCATAGGCCTCGCGATAGTTGCGCGTCATCCAGTAGGCATAGAGCTTGGCGGCACCGTAGGGCGATCTCGGATAGAAGGGCGTCGATTCGTTTTGCGGCGGTGGAGTGGCTCCAAACATCTCGCTGCTTGAGGCTTGGTAGTAGCGCGCAGGAACTCCGGTGATTCGTAGAGCTTCCAACAGCCGAGTAGCCCCAATGCCAGTGACATCGCCGGTGTATTCGGGTTCGTCAAAGGACACTCGCACATGCGACTGCGCGGCGAGGTTATACACCTCATTGGGTTCGATGCGTGCCAACAAAGTGGTCAGGCGAGAGCCATCGGTTAGATCCGCGTAGTGCAGGTGAAGGCGTCCGCTTTCGTGCGGGTCGGTGTAAAGGTGATCAATCCTCTGAGTATTGAAAGTCGATGCGCGGCGAATCAATCCATGCACCTCATAGCCCTTGCCCAAGAGCAGCTCTGCCAGATAGGAGCCGTCTTGACCAGTGATTCCGGTGATGAGCGCTACGGGGGCCACAAGCGCACAGCCTAGGCTGATGCCATGGACTTGTTACAGCCGCAGCACCGGATCTATGTGGCCGGGCACAGCGGACTCGTCGGCAGCGCCATCTGGCGGGCACTAGCAGCCGCGGGTTATGACAACCTCATCGGCCGGCGCTCGGGTGAATTGGACCTGCGCGATCACGATGCGGTGGATGCATTTATCCAGAGGCACCAGCCGGATGCCGTTGTGCTGGCGGCTGCCAAAGTCGGCGGCATTGCTGCCAACAGCGAGCACCCGGTGGAGTTCATCAGTGACAACCTGCGCATCCAGACCGCAGTACTTGATGCGGCACTGAAGCACCGAATTCCTCGAGTCCTCTTTCTCGGGAGTAGTTGCATCTACCCCAAACTCGCTGCGCAACCCATCAATGAGGACGCCCTCCTGACCGGCCCACTTGAACCCACTAACCGCGCGTATGCCTTGGCCAAGATCGCCGGCATCGTGCAGGTGCAATCGGTGCGCAGCGAATATGGCTTGCCATGGATTAGTGCGATGCCCACCAACCTGTATGGACCCGGCGACAACTTTGACCCCGAGCATTCCCATGTGTTGCCGGGATTACTGCGCCGATTCGATGAGGCTGCGCGCTCCGGCGCCACCGAGGTCGTTGTCTGGGGCACCGGCAGCCCTAGGCGCGAGTTCTTGCATGTCGACGACCTTGCCGAGGCCTGTGTGCACCTGCTGAGGCACTACAACGACGACACGGCCATCAATGTTGGCACTGGTGTCGATGTCACGATCAAAGAGTTGGCCAAGAACATCGCCGCGGTCACTGGATTCACCGGCTCGATCGTCTGGGACACCTCACGCCCCGACGGCACCCCGCGAAAACTCCTCGATGTCTCGCGGATCAAGGAGACCGGATGGTCTGCGCGCATCTCCCTCGACGAGGGCCTGGCCTCGACCTACCAGTGGTACGAGAGCCACCGTGAGAACCTCAGGGGATAGCGGTTCTCGTCAGCTCCTCGTGCTAGACCCGGCGCTTGAACTCACGCACCGTTTCCCGGGCGCGGGCGTTTCCCGCGTCAACAGCAACGACTTCCTCCTGTGATGCAGACACCGCGCCCACCAGCAGCGAGGCCTCAAGCGGAACGGTTCGACGCACAACACCTAGAGCGATGGGGCCGAGCTCAAAGTGTTGCTCAGCACTGCCAATCCACCCCACTTCATCGCCGTCCATAGTGATCGCAGTGGCATGAGCGGGAAGCGCATCGTCGGCTGAGCCATCCAGGTGCAGCAACACCAGGCGACGGGGCGGGTGGCCAAGGTTGTGCACGCGCGCCACGGTTTCTTGTCCCCGGTAACACCCCTTATTCAGATGAACGGCCGATCCGATCCACCCCACCTCGTGGGGAATGGTGCGGTGATCCGTTTCCAGGCCCAACCGAGGCTGCCCACTGGCGATGCGCAACGCCTCGCGTGCCCACACTCCAGCCGGCGGGCCCCAACGGTCGATCAGCGTCGCTGCATCAAATCCGGACCGCTCACACAACTCGTACTGCTCAGCTCGCCACACGCACAGCCAGAGATCACTGACATCACTGACCTGCACATCAAGCAGAAAGCGCATGGAATCCAAGAACGCAATCAGCGGTTCCTTGTCATGGGCTTCGCAATGCAGCCAAGTGACATCGCCATCGTCTCGAAGAAAAAAGGCGTGCTCCACACGCCCTTGCGCAGACAGCAGCAAGGCTTCCACTTCATGCCCCGGTGGCAAGGGGTCAACATCTTGCGTGACCAAAGATTGCAGCCACGACAATCGGTCTGCTCCCGAGATACGCAGAACGCCACGGTTAGAGGCATCGGCAAAACCGACACCATCGGCGAGCCGTCGTTGTTCAGCGAACGGATCACCGAAGTGCCACACCAGACCCGCATCGAGTGGGTTCAGTGCTGACTCGACCTCGACGGCGCCGGGAAGGCTCAGAAGCGGGCTGGCGCTAGTGCTCATGGGTACCGAGTCTCCGACACTCGGTCACCTGCACTGCGTTGCCTGAACTGGGTCACCGGCATTGGGCGCAGCGGCCCTGAATGGCGAAGTGATCGATATCCACCGCGAACTGATGCCGATCGGCGAGAAGTTCGACCAGAGAGTCTGCCGTTTCCACCGGCACCTCCACAATGGAGTTGCACACCGAACACACCAAATGCAGATGCCGGTGTTCGTGGGCCACATGGTAGGTCGGCGAGCCGTGCCCAAGGTGTGCATGCCGCACCAAGTCGATATCTTCGAGAACTTCAAGATTGCGGTACACCGTTGAGAGATTCAAGGTCGCATCAACTTCTTGTGCTTTGCGCAGAATCGATTCCGGCGTTCCATGTCCTAGAGCAACCACGGCGTCGAAGACCGCCCGGCGCTGCATCGTGACGCGAAAGCCACGATCACGCAGCCGATCGCTCAGCAGATCACCGGCGGACATCGATGACTACCCGATGCGCTTCAGCCGAGCTGACACATGGGATTGCAATGACTGACCCATACCCGCCATGTCATAGGCCCACATGAGTTCTCCGTTGACCAACCCGTAAAGCCGGACAGCGGCGGTGTACTCCTTGGCCGACACCGTGCGGGCCACAACATCGGTCTGAATTTCAATCTGCGCGCCACGAACCTCGCCAACATAGATCTCCACCACGCCAGTGGGGTGCGCCATCGTCACCTCCACCCGGTTATCAGGCTGTGGCCGCCAGAAGCCGGCCTCAGCGGCCAACGGCTCGAGTGGGTTGCCGTCGTCATCAATGCGCCAGGTGCGACTCCAGTACGACAAGAACGGACGACCATCGTGCGCGAAGGTGAGTTCCTGACCGAATTGGAACGACTCGGTTCCGGGATAGCCCCCCACACCAGCGCCCGCCCATGTGCCGATCAACCAGCCGTAGGGAACAAGCTCGCTGGGAAGGTCAGGGGTCAACTCCACGATCGAATCCTCCTTGAGGCTGGCCGCCGTGCGGCCCTTTCATCCAACCAGCAGTCAGTTGCTTCTGCGCAGGGTGCGCACCACAATCCAGCCCCCGGTCAATGCCACAGCCGTGAAGCCCGCCAGCAGTACGCCCACACCTAAGGCACCCACACCCTCACCCTAGCCGCGCACAACCTGCGCTGACGGTTCCGCCGCTAAGGTCGCAATGTGTCTGAGAACCCTGACCAACGGCGTCTGGTGGTGACTCTTGGCGCCAGCCTCACGGAGGCCGAGCGGTGCCATCAAGCGATCACTGTGGCTGTCACCGCGTTGGCCTCTGGAGCCGAAGTCTCGGTGTGGCTCTTCGGTGATGCTGTTCGACTGGCTGTTCCTGAAACGGCGGCCACCATCGCGCTGGACCATGCGCCGAACTTGGCCGACCTTCTCGACCGTGTGCTTGATGGCGGAACGCTGACGGTGTGCACACAGTGCGCGACTCGCCGCGGCCTCACGCCCGCCGACCTTCTCCCTGGCGTTCGCATCGCCGGGAGCACAGCGCAGGTGGAAGAAATCCTCGCCCCGCATACGCAAGCGCTCGTCTACTAGAGCCTCGACAAACAAGAACACGGTAAGTGCCATGCGCCGCGCTTCTTGATAGTCACGCTTGGCGTATGACACTTACCGTGCCTCGTGCATTGCTTTCGGAGCTAGGCGGTGATGGCCACCTCGACATCAGCGACCGCGCCCTGTTCGGCGACGACCTGTCGATCTGCTTGACCACCTGGAGCAAGGGCACGCAGCGTCCAGGACCCCGGTGCGGCAAAGAAACGGAACTGGCCCGTCGCCGAAGTCGGAACCTCAGCCGTGAACTCACCCGTGCCATCGAGAAGTCGCACATAGGCGCCGCTCACTGGCTCGCCACCTCGGGTGACGATTCCTTGAATCACGGCTTCCTTGGTCATGTCGATCCCTTCGATTGAAGGTCCACCCGCCACTGCGCCACACATCAGGCAGCGCCACCCAGCGGAGTGCCGGGGTTGTCACCCAGTTGCACGGGCACGCCCACGAGCGAGCCGTACTCGGTCCACGAACCGTCGTA
Organism: Actinomycetota bacterium; assembly: GCA_003529305.1. Lineage (GTDB taxonomy): Bacteria > Actinomycetota > Actinomycetes > UBA12327 > UBA12327 > UBA12327. Next base: position 15,709 of record DPWC01000189.1, on the reverse strand, counting down.
GTTCTTCACATTGCTCACGCCGAGCAGCTCGTGCAACACGAACCAGGTGTGCGCGGAACGCTCACCGATACGGCAGTACGCGATGGTGTCCTTAGACAAGTCCACGCCCTTGCCCTCGTACAGGGCCTTGAGCTCATCGTCGGACTTGAAGGTGCCATCGTCGTTAGCAGCCTGGCTCCACGGAATGTTCGCCGCAGTGGGCACATGACCCGGACGCTGCGACTGCTCCTGCGGCAAGTGGGCCGGAGCCAACAGGCGGCCGGCGTACTCATCAGGCGAGCGGACATCGACCAAGTTCTGCACGCCAATGGCCGAGACAACATCGTCGCGGAAAGCGCGAATGGCGGTGTCTGGGCCCGACGCCTTGTACTGCGTCACAGCGCGCTGCGGAACCTCGGAGACCAGTTCACGGCTGTCGAGTTCCCACTTCTTGCGGCCACCGTCGAGCAGGCGGACATCACCATGGCCGTACAGCTTGAAGTACCAGTAGGCGTATGAGGCAAACCAGTTGTTGTTTCCGCCGTAGATGATGACGGTGTCGTCATTGGCAATGCCCTTGGACGACAACAGTGCTTCGAACTGCTCCTTATTAACGAAATCACGGCGAACCTGATCTTGCAGGTCCGTCTTCCAGTCAATGCGGACAGCGCCACGAATGTGGTTCTTCTCGTAGGCGGCGGTGTCTTCGTCAACCTCGACCAGGACGACCTTGGGGTCGTCCAAGTGGGTTTCAACCCAGTCGGCATCGACAAGTGCGTCGGTGCGGCTCATGCTCTTTTCTCCTTGTTTCGGTTGTTGTGCAGGGAAGGCCGATCGGGATGAACGACCGGGGATTACTTGGTGCTTAGTTCGTGATGCTGCCCACTGGAACCAATCGCTCAGTCGAGCCACCCGTGATCCGGCGAATGACCAGGAACACCTCACAGCCCAAGCAGAAGCCGAAGGCGGCATTCAGGAACGCTGCTGCCAAGGCAATAGCGGTCGCAACGACGCCGATGACAGCGGCACCAGAGGCAAAGCCGATCGTCGCCACGAGCGCGAAGATCAGACCAACAGCCTGGGCAAAACGCGGTGGTGCCTCAGCTTCGAGATCCGCAGGGGCCGATAGTCGGGGGCGGATCACTGACTTGAAGATCACCCCATAGGGCGCAGCCTTCAGTCCGGCAATGGCGCCGATGGCGAAGACCACGGTCTGGAAGCCGATCACCCAGACGGACTGGGTGATCAGGGCAATCGCCAGCACAACAGTGGTCAGTGTTGCGCCGAAGCGAAGTCCACGAGGGTCGAAGTACATGGTTCTCTCCAGATGTTCACAGTGCGAGGGGAAGGGAAAAACTGGTGACGCTGTGCGTCGAGGGGCAGCAGCCCGGTTGGCGGGGAGTGGGTCGTCAGCGGCACTGGTGTGCGGCTGCGAGGGTCATCGCCCGATCAGTGAGCGCGACACAGGCAGGTGGCCACGCGACACAGGTCGACCGCGCGCCGTTTGGTGAGATACACCCGCCTTTGCATGCGCCAAAGGGTACGCCATCACACGCCCTGTCGTCACACTGGTGTGCTTGCTGCACAGCATTCGCAAGTGCATCGCCAATGACTGGCATTAAGCGTTGATGACCTCGCCTAATGCGGCGATCACATCGGCTTTGCGCGGTGCACCCACGGCCCGTCGAACGATGTGACCCTGCTGGTTCAGCACCAGCACGGTAGGGGTGCGTCGAATATCGAGTCGGCGGACAAGATCTAGATGGGCTTCGGCATCGATCTCGACATGAACCACGCCGTCGACCATGGCGGTGACCTCTTCAAGGATGCGGCGCGTTGCTCGACACGGAGCACAAAACGCTGAGGAGAACTGCACCAAAGTGGCCTGGGACCCGAGTTCAGTACCCAGATCCGTGGCCACCACATCTCCGTGTGGACCAGTTCGTCGGATCGAAGGCGCATCGGGATCCACCAGTTTTGCCGGTGGCGCATCGTCAGCCACCGCCCGAACCACCCGACGACGCCCCACCACCTGAAGGCGGCCATCGGTCCGGCGTCGATACAGCCCGAACGCGGTCGCGGCGAGCAGCACCACAACCAGCACGATCAGGCTTGTTCGATCCATGGCACTAGCCCACCACGACGGCTGTGAGAACAAAGATGGGGGCTGCTGCGAGTGCCGATGCGCACACCGGTGCCACCAATGCCGCTGCTGATCCGCGCTCGGGAGCTAACGCGGTCACCAACTCATCACCAGCAATCACGACAACGGCGATGAGAGCTCCTGCAGCCGCTCCCCACCACCACGGCAGGGCGCCAAGAATCAACGGCCCAAGCACACCCAGTCCAGCGGAAATGCAAATGGCGGCCGCCCGAACAATCCACCATGCACGACCACCGACCCGTTTCGCGCTGACCGTCGTTACTGCGCGACCCGCAACAGCCAGTGCCAACGCTGCGGTCACCAACACGGTGGTGCCGTAGGAGTTACGCGAAATCGGCACCCACACCGTTCCGGCCACCACCACCACACTGATCAGGGCTGTTGATGACATGGCATTGATGACCGCACGACGGTCTCGGCGATCCCACAGTTGCAGCACCGTGACCACCACGAAAATTGCCGCAACAGGAAAGAGCGCGAAGCCGATTCCCCCCGGTAAACCGCCTGGGCGCACATCTTCGATGCACACCAAGAAGAGTGCGCACCAACACACACCGACCGCCGCGACACCCGAGAAGCCCTCAGTATGTGGAAGAGCCGGCACGAGCATGGCCAGCGCAATCGATGCCAAGGCCACTGCGGCAATGACCGCCCCCGGCCCGGACCAGCCAACGACGCCCAGCACAAGCGCGACCACGGTGTAGGCAGCGGCGCGCGTCATGTCCGCATGGTGCCAGCACCCCGATCACGGCTCGCAGTTCCGGCCCCCTCGTTGGCCGGCGGGCCGCCCATGGAGTCCGGGTAGAATGAGTCGTCCGATTCCCCACGGACCCTCGCGGACGGAGGCGCAATGGCTCGACTCTTGCTGCTCACGCCGCGACTGAGCCCCTCCTCTGAGGTGCTCCCTGCTCTAGGCCTGCTGGCCCACACCGTGCGGGTGATCGGAACGGAACCCTCACTGCTGGTGAACGCTCCGGAGTGCGACCTGATCTTGGTCGATGCGCGCCAAGAACTACCCGCCGCGAAAGGTCTTTGCCGACTCCTGCGCACCACCGGCGTGAGTTCACCAGTCATCGCCATTGCCACCGAAGGCGGGTTGGTGGCATTCAGCGATGAATGGGGCCTTGATGACATCGTCCTGGACTCCGCCGGACCGGCAGAGGTTGATGCCCGGATCCGGCTAGCCCTTGGTCGCCTTGACCAGGCCGCCAAAGCCACCGGTCAGGAGATCTCGAGTGGACCGGTCACCATTGATGAGGCCACCTATACCGCAAAGCTGCGCGGGCGTGTCCTTGATCTGACCTTCAAAGAGTTCGAACTTCTGAAGCACCTGGCCCAGCACCCCGGGCGAGTGTTCACTCGTGCACAACTGCTCCAAGAGGTGTGGGGCTACGACTACTTCGGTGGCACCCGAACCGTCGATGTGCATGTGCGACGGTTGCGAGCCAAACTCGGCACCGAACATGAGTCGCTGATCGGAACAGTGCGCAATGTGGGCTATCGATTTGTCATTCCTCCCCACAGTGACGATGCCGTCCTTCCCGAACCAGCTCTGGTGTGAACGCCGCCGTTGCCCTCACCGCCGTTGAGCACTTGGCTCCGGCGAACATCAACCAGGTCCGACAACTGGTTGAGCGGGTCAGCGACGCTGACGGAGATCGCCCCTTGTCAGAACACGCGTGGCTGCACCTGCGCCACGGCGGCGACCACGGCGTTGTCCATGTACTGGCGCAGGACGACAGTGGCCATCTGATCGGATACGCGCACCTTGACACCACCGATCCGGTGGAAGGATCGAGCGTGGAACTGTGCGTCGATCCCCAAGCGCGCGGCCAAGGCATTGGTACCGCTCTGGTCACCCATGCACAAGATCGCTCACCAGATGGCCGTCTCCGCCTCTGGGCTCATGGACAAAAGTCCGGCGCCATGGCACTGGCCACCAGTCTTGGCTACACCCGCAGTCGCACTTTGCTGCAGATGCGTCGCAGCCTGTTCACGCCGCTGCCAGCTCCCACGCTGCCGCACGGCGTGCGCCTGCGCACCTTTCAACCTGGCGTTGATGACGCCCACTGGTTAGCGGTGAATGCCGCTGCCTTCGCCGAGCATCCCGAGCAAGGCTCCTGGACTCAGCGATCACTGGAACTGCGGATGGCAGAGTCATGGTTCGATCCAGAAGGTTTCTTTCTTGCAGTGCGCGACGAAGCCAACAACGCCAATGGCGTCACGGAACGCATCGTGGGATTTCATTGGACGAAAGTGCACGGTGGGCACACTCATCACCACGCCGCTGACGGCAGTGATCATGCGCATCAGCCCATTGGTGAGGTTTATGTCGTCGGTGTTGCCCCGGACTCTGTCGGCCAGGGCTTGGGGAAAGCATTGGTTCTGGTCGGTCTGCGACACCTACGCAGTGCCGGGCTCTCTGATGCCATGCTCTATGTGGAAGCCGACAATCACGCCGCGCGAGCGCTCTATGAATCACTGGGCTTTACTTGGTGGGATACCGATGTGATGTTCCGGGTCGAAGCATGAGTCCGCCGCTTAATCCCGATCAGACGCCTGCCGGCGTCGCGGCATCGGAAGCCGTCACACCGCTGCCGCCTGATCGATTTCTCGACCGCGAAGAGTCCTGGCTCGCGTTCAATCAACGCGTTCTCGAACTCGCGCAGGACGAACGCGTTCCACTGCTAGAACGGGTCCGTTATCTCGCTATCTTCTCGAGCAATCTCGATGAGTTCTTCATGGTGCGCGTCGCGGGCCTCAAACGCCGCATGGCAACCGGTATCGCGGTGCGCTCAGCCAGCGGTCTCCATCCACGCGCCGTTCTTGAATCCATTTGGTCACACACTCGCGAACTCGTCGAGCAGCAGTCCGCCTGCCTGCATGAGCAACTACTTCCCCAGCTGGCATCAGAGGGCATCGAGATTCTGCGTTGGCAGAGTTTGACGGCAGAAGAGGCCGACGCCACTGGCGAGTTGTTTACTCGCGAGATCTTCCCCGTCCTCACACCGTTAGCGGTGGATCCTGCCCACCCGTTCCCTTACATCTCAGGGCTGTCTCTCAACCTTGCCGTGGTGGTGCGCAATCCCCACACCGACACCGAGCACTTTGCGCGCGTCAAGGTGCCACCACTGCTGCCGCGATTCCTCCAAGTCAGTCCCACCCGCTTTGTTCCTCTGGAAGATGTCATCGCCGAGCATCTGCAAGACCTCTTCCCCGGTATGGAAGTGCTGCAGCATCACCCCTTCCGCGTGACGCGGAATGAAGATGTTGAGGTCGAAGAGGACGACGCCGAAAACCTGTTGATCGCTTTGGAACGGGAGTTGACGCGGCGACGCTTTGGGCCGCCCGTACGGCTCGAAGTAAAGCCGACCATTGATGAACATGTCCTGGACCTACTGACTCGTGAACTGCAGATCGATCGCGATGAGGTTTTCGCTATCGCCGGTCCGCTGGACCTTTCCGGCCTCCGGGCGCTGCATACTCTGCCGCGCGACGACTTGAAGTTCCCCGCGTTCTTGCCCAAAACTCATCCGCTGCTCGCTGAGGTGGAAACCTCGTCACCGCCCGATGTGATGGGGGCGATGCGGCATCACGACATCCTTCTTCATCACCCCTATGACTCGTTTGCCACTAGTGTCCAGCGCTTTCTTGAGCAAGCGGCCGCTGACCCAACGGTGTTGGCCATCAAACAAACGCTGTATCGCACCAGCGGTGACTCCCCCATCGTCGATGCCTTGGTTGATGCGGCCGAGGCGGGAAAGCAGGTGTTGGCAGTTGTCGAGATCAAGGCGCGGTTCGACGAGGAAGCCAACATCACTTGGGCCCGCAAACTCGAACAGGCCGGTGTGCATGTGGTGTATGGCCTGGTCGGCTTGAAGACCCACTGCAAACTCTCGATGGTGGTGCGCCGTGATGAAGACGGCCTGCGCCGCTACAGCCACATCGGTACTGGCAACTATCACCCAAAGACCGCTCGTGCTTACGAAGACTTCGGCCTGCTCACTTCAGATCCGCGCGTCGGTGAGGATGTTGCCGAGTTGTTCAATCAACTCAGCGGCTATGCCCGCCCCACCGAGTACGAACGCCTACTCGTCGCCCCGCTATCGGTACGCACCGGCTTGATGAGTCGCATTGAGGGCGAGATCGCCAATGTGCGCCAAGGCTTGCCGGCAGCAATCGGAGTCAAGTGCAACGCGATCGTTGATGAAGCACTTATCGACGCCCTGTACCGCGCATCGCAAGCTGGCGTTCGGGTGCAGCTGTGGGTGCGTGGCATTTGCGCTCTTCGGCCAGGAGTTCCTGACCTCTCGGAGAACATTGAGGTGCGCAGTGTGTTGGGGCGCTTCTTGGAGCATTCGCGTGTGTACACCTTCGCCAATGCAGGTTCTCCGGAAGTGTGGATTGGCAGCAGTGATTTGATGCACCGAAATCTTGATCGTCGAGTTGAGGCGCTGGTCCGCCTCGACCATGCCAACCACATTGATGAAGTGCAGCAAGCCTTCGAATTGGCATTCGCCCCGACCACCGCTGCCTGGCTGCTGCACAGTGACGGCCAGTGGCAACGCCGCCACGAAATCAACGGCCTCATCTTGGACGATCTGCAGGAGCAACTCATCGCGTTGCATACGCGCCGGCAGCACGCATGAGTCACACCATCAAGGCCGCCGGTGCCGTCCTTTGGCGCGGCAGCCCCAAAGCTCCAGAAGTCGCACTGATTCATCGAGGCCGCTACAACGACTGGACTTTTCCCAAGGGCAAACTCGATCCCGGTGAACACACCATCGTGGCTGCGGTGCGCGAGGTCTGGGAGGAGACAGGCAGTCGCATTCGCCTCGGACCACCACTGCCGCGCCGCGAGTACCGGCAAGGCGCAGACAACAAACGCGTGGATTACTGGTGCGGTGAATACCTCGATGGCGCATTCGAACCCAATGACGAGGTGGATGCACTCGAGTGGATGTCGGTCGATCAAGCCCGGCACCAATTGACGCACGCGGGCGATCAACCCATCATCGAGGCGTTCGCGGCAGCCACTCTGACGACCGTTCCGGTGGTGATGGTGCGTCATGCACTGGCCGAACCTCGCGGAACTTTTGCCGGGGACGATCGGCTCCGCCCCCTCACCCCGGAAGGCGGACACCAGTCCGAAACGCTCGCCCACGCCCTGTCGTGCGCCTTCGCACCGTTGGCTGTGGTGAGTTCACCGTGGTTGCGCTGTCTCCAGACGGTGAGCCCGTACGCCGGGTTTGTGCGACAGCCCCTGATGGAACTGGATGTCCTCGGTGAGAGCGAATTCGATGACGACCCCGAAATGGCCCAAGAGACGGTCGCGGGCCTGATCGCCCACAACATCGAGCACGGCGTCGGCACGCTCCTGTGCTCCCATGGCAATGTCATGGCGGCCTTGCTGCAGGCCGTTGGGCTGTCCACTGACACAGGTACTTTTGACAAAGGCGAATTCGCGATTGCCCATGTGGACTCGACTTCGCAAATGGCGATCAGCCTGGAGCGCCACCTGCCTTAAGGCACGGGATGCTCAGCGTTTGTTCACCTGCCGTTCACCTTGCTCCTGCCTTCTGGCCACCCGCTCTGCCTACCTTTTCCATCAATCGGCCGCACAGCGGCCACCAACGATCCGGCTGCTGACAGCGGCCGTTCACCGAAGGGTTCCGATGAGGATCACGACACCCACGCGAGCACTCGGCATCGCCTTGGCGCTCGGTTTGAGCCTTGCTCTCAGCGCCTGCGGCGGAAGCAGTGGCACAACAGCCAAGAGTGACATCAACTGCACCACCGGTGCGATCAAGGCCAGTGGCTCAACCGCACAGAAGAACGCGATGGCCGACTGGATCAACGCCTATCAGTCCGCCTGCCCCGATGCCACCATCGATTACCAAGCCATTGGTTCATCCGCAGGCATCACCGACTTCAAGAACAACCAGACCGCCTTTGCTGGCTCCGACTCCGCACTCAAGCCCGAGGACGCCCCGGGGGCTGACGCGCGGTGCAAGACCGGCAAGGCCATCAACATTCCCATGGTGGGCGGTGCGATCACCCTCGCCTTCAATGTGTCCGGTGTCGACTCGTTGACGCTGACCCCCGCTGTTATCGCTGGCATCTTCAACGGCTCCATCACCAAGTGGGATGACACCAAGATCAAGGCACTCAATAGCGGTGTCAGCCTGCCGTCGGCTTCGATCTCTGCCTTCCACCGCAGCGACGGGTCAGGAACGACGGACAACTTCACGAAGTACCTCGCTGCCACCGCTCCTGCGCAGTGGACCTACGGCAATGCCAAAGAGTGGAAGGCACCTGGAGGCTTGGGTGCCAAGGGCAATGACGGTGTTGCTGCGGCCATCAAGTCCACGGACAACGCCATCGGTTACATCGAGTTGTCCTTTGCTCAGGATGCGGCACTGAAGGTGGCGTCGGTTGACAACGGCGCTGGCGCTGTTGAGCCGACCTCCCAGAATGCGGCCGCGGCCATCACCAAGGCCACCCGGGCGGGCACCGGCAATGACCTCAAGCTCAATCTGGACTACACGATCAAAGAGGCCAACACCTACCCGATCGTGCTGGTGACCTACGAGATCACCTGCCAGAAGGGCCTGCCGTCGAAGGATCTGGCACTGACGAAGTCCTTCCTCACCTACACCGCATCGGATGCTGCACAAAACGGACTCACCGACAGCGGCTATGTGCCGATCACCGGTGATCTGCTGACCGATGTTCGATCCGCAGTGGCTTCTCTCGCATAAGTCACACCTGTTACAGAACAGGCCCCCGCTCCCCGAGCGGGGGCCTGTTCGATGGGAGCATCAACCCGTGCCCAGCAGCTTGATCGAGCGTCCCGTGGACGGGCCTTCAGCGACCCCACCGGCGGTCACCACTACACGGCGAGCCGATCGCAACTTTGCTGGTCTTGCCCGCGGATCAGGCATCGCCGTGCTGATCATCATGGCTGCCATCGGCGCCTTCCTGTTGTGGAAAGCGCTACCAGCATTGCAAGCGAACACGGCGCCCTTCCTGACCACCTCGCAGTGGTTTCCCGACGATCCAGCGCCACGCTTTGGTATCGCCGCTTTGGCTTTCGGCACTTTGTTGAGCTCATTGATCGCCCTCGCTGTTGCCGTACCGATCGGGGTGGGGGTTGCCCTGTACACCGCGCACTACGCGAGCCGTCGCATCGCGCCAGTACTTGGGTACATCGTTGATCTGTTGGCAGCAGTGCCCTCGATCATCTTTGGCCTCTGGGGATTGCAAGTGCTCATGCCCAACAGCAAAGGGCTGTGGCGGTGGCTGGACCAGCATCTGGGCTTCGTCCCACTGCTGCGCAACGACTTGGACTCCTACACGCGATCGGTAGCGCTGGCCGGAACTGTGCTGGCAATCATGGTGTTGCCCACGGTGTCTGCCATTAGTCGTGAAGTCTTCATGCAGGTCCCCAAGGGCCACCTTGAAGCCGCGCTTGCTTTGGGTGCGACGCGCTGGGAAGCCATGCGCACGGCCGTCTTCCCCTTCAGTCGGCCCGGTGTCGTCAGTGCCGCCATGCTCGGATTAGGTCGGGCACTCGGCGAAACCATTGCGGTGGCATTGATTCTGTCGGCCACCTTCGCCATCAATTGGCAATTGACTGAACCTGGCGGAAATACCTTCGCGGCGAACATCGCCTTGAAGTGGAACGAAGCTGGTTCCGTGGGCCTGGGTGCATTGATCGCCTCGGGACTTGTGCTCTACATCATCACCTTCGCCGTAAACATGGCCGCCCGCGTCGTTGTAGAGCGCCGGCGTGAGTTCTCCGGAGCCAACTGAGATGGCCACCCTCACGCCGACGGGAAGCCAGGTCCACGACCTCCTGGCCCAACGCCGGCTGCCTTGGTGGAATACCGCCGCGGTGGCGGCGATCTCGGTGGCCATCGCTGGTTTGTTCGCCCTCACCACGCCCATCAGCGGCACGGCTGGCACTGCTGTCACTGCATTGTTGACCTTCATGGTCGTGCAGACCGCCGTGAGTACAGCGGTTGAGGGCCGGCGCTACGCCGTGGATCGGTTGGCCACCACATTGCTTGTCGGTGCCCTTGTGGCGGCGTTGATTCCGTTGGTCTCCATTCTGCTCACCGTTCTGCTGCGCGGACTCCATGCGCTCGACCCCAGTTTCCTGACTTCGACGATGCGCAATGTCAGCCCCCGAAAGCCTGGCGGCGGCATCGTGCACGCTCTGATCGGCACGATCGAACAGGTGGCAATCGCGGCAGCCATTGGGATTCCCCTGGGCATTTTGGCGGCGATCTACCTCGTGGAGTTTGGCAACCGCAGTCGCTTGGCTCGTACCGTGTCTTTCTTCGTCGATGTCATGACCGGCATTCCATCGATCGTGGCCGGTCTTTTTGTGTACACCGCCTTGGTCCTCACTGTTGGTCTAGAACGCAGTGGATTTGTCGGCGGAGTTGCGTTATCCATTTTGATGATTCCGGTTGTCGTTCGCTCGACTGAGGAAATGCTTCGACTCGTCCCGCGCGATCTTCGCGAAGCCTCCTACGCACTCAGCGTGCCCAAGTACCTCACCGTCCTGCGGGTGGTTCTGCCAGCGGCCTCGACGGGCATCATCACTGGCTCGATGCTGGCCGTGGCGCGCGTTACTGGAGAAACCGCCCCGCTGCTGTTGACGACCTTCCTGACCCAGTCGATCAACGCCAATCCCTTCAGTGGCCCGCAGGCCTCCCTGCCCACTTTTGTCTGGGATCAGATCGGCAGCGGCACCACGGCCTCAGTGGATCGGGCTTGGGCTGGTGCCCTTACGCTCATCGTTCTTGTGATGATCCTCAATATCGGCGCACGCGGTATCGCGCGGCTGTCCCGGGTGAAGTAGGAGAACTACGCCCATGGCCAAGCGCATCGATGTACTCCATCTCAATGTGTATTACGGGGCATTTCTGGCGGTCGAAGGTGTCAATCTGGCGATTGAGCCCAAGGCCGTCACCGCCTTCATCGGTCCCTCGGGCTGCGGAAAGTCCACCGTCTTGCGCACCTTGAATCGCATGCACGAGGTCACTCCCGGAGCTCGCATCGAGGGCAAGGTGCTTCTGGATAGCCAAGACATCTACGCCCCCGAAGTTGATCCAGTCAATGTGCGCAGCACCATCGGGATGGTCTTTCAGAAGCCCAACCCATTTCCCACGATGTCGATCTACGGCAATGTGGTGGCAGGTATTCGCCTGAAGCGGCGTACTCGTAAGAGTGAACTTGATGATGTCGTAGAGGCGTCGCTGCGAGGAGCCAACCTGTGGGAGGAAGTCAAGGATCGCCTTGACCGACCCGGAAGCGTGCTCTCCGGCGGGCAGCAGCAACGCCTCTGCATTGCGCGAGCGATCGCCATTGAGCCACAGGTGCTCTTGATGGATGAGCCGTGTTCGGCTCTCGATCCCATCTCTACCTTGGCTATTGAGGAATTGATCTACGAACTCAAGCAGCAATACACGATTGTCATCGTGACGCACAACATGCAACAGGCGGCCCGAGTCTCGGACACAACAGCCTTCTTCAATATTGCCGGCACCGGGAAACCTGGCCGCCTCATCGAGATGGACGAGACCAAGACCATCTTCAGTCAGCCGGCCGAGAAGGCGACTGAGGACTACATCTCTGGTCGCTTCGGCTGACAGCCCCTGACACCACTACTGCCACCTCGACTACTGCCACCTCGACTACTGCCACCTCGACTACTGCCACCTCGATTACTGCCACCTCGATTACTGCCAAAGGAGCGGATATGCCCACTGTCGACTACATCGTCACCGGGATGACCTGCGAACACTGCGTCAATGCCGTCACACAAGAAGTCTCCGCGCTGCCTGGAGTGCAGGAGGTCGCTGTCGACCTCGAAACGGGAACCGTGACAGTGACAAGCGGAGCGCCTGTTGATCGCGAGGCTGTTGCCCGGGCTGTTGACGAGGCGGGCTACGAGCTCGCCTGAGGTAGTCGGCTACCATTTGCCGGAACCACACCGGTTCCCGTCGGTCAGCGCATCAGCGTGACCACGACCATCGTTCGAGGGGACCCCTCCAATGCCAGCCATCGTGCTGCTTGGCGCCCAATGGGGCGACGAGGGCAAAGGCAAAGCAACAGACCTGCTCGGCAGCTCGGTTGACTATGTCGTGCGCTATCAAGGTGGCAACAACGCCGGGCACACGGTTGTCGTCGGCGACGAGAAATACGCCTTGCATCTGCTGCCATCCGGCATCCTCACGCCCGATTGCACACCCGTCATTGCCAACGGTGTCGTCATTGATCCTGCGGTGATGCTGCAGGAAATCGCCGGGTTGCAAGAGCGTGGCGTAGACACCTCACGACTGCTGGTGTCGAGCAATGCGCATGTGATCACCCCGTTCCATGTCACCTTGGACAAAGTCACCGAACGCTTCTTAGGCAAAGCCAAGATCGGCACCACTGGCCGTGGCATTGGCCCGGCCTACGCCGACAAAGTTGCTCGAATCGGGATTCGGGTGCAAGACCTCTTCGACGAGAAGATTCTTCGGCAGAAAGTTGAAGGGGCGCTGGAGGGAAAGAATCAGCAGCTGGTCAAGGTGTTTAACCGCCGCGCCATGTCGGCCAACGATGTCGCTGATCACCTGCTGGCCTTCGCCGATCCCATCCGGCCGTTTGTCACCGACACATCGTTGGTGCTCAACCGAGCGCTCGATGAGGGCGCTGTCGTTCTTCTCGAAGGCGGCCAAGGCACGCTGCTTGATGTTGATCACGGCACCTACCCGTTCGTGACATCGTCCAACCCCACAGCCGGCGGCGCGTGCAGCGGCTCTGGCATCGGGCCGACTCGCATCACGCGCTCCATCGGCATCGTGAAGGCGTACACCACTCGGGTTGGATCAGGACCCTTCCCCACCGAACTGCTGAATGCCGACGGTGACGCCCTTCGCGAGATCGGCGGCGAGCGCGGGACCACAACGGGTCGCAATCGACGCTGCGGCTGGTACGACGCCGTCATCGCTCGCTATGCCGTGCGGGTCAACGGCCTCACAGACTTCTTCCTCACCAAACTCGATGTACTCAGCAGCTGGGAGAACATCCCGGTGTGCGTGGCTTACGACATTGATGGTGAGCGAGTCGAAGAGATGCCGGCCTCACAAAGCGACTTCCACCACGCCACCCCGATCTACGAAACACTTCCAGGCTGGCAGAGCGACATCTCAGCGGCTCGCGAGGTGGATGACCTTCCGGCGAACGCTCGTGCCTATGTGCGCTTCCTTCAGGATGTCTCGGGCGCACCGATCTCTGCTATTGGTGTCGGGCAGGACCGCGATGCCACCATCGCCGTCGCAGACTTCCTCTCCACGGAAACCTCAGCAGGTGTGTAGCACCTCGCGCTCGCTAGCCTGACACTTATGAAGGTTCTTGTCATCGGCAGTGGGGGACGCGAACACGCCATTGTGCGTGCTCTTGCGGATGATCCTGCAGTCACCGATCTGTTCTGCGCACCAGGTAATGGTGGAACAGACGATGTCGCGACTTGTCTTCCCGTTGTGGCCACGGATCCTGACCAAGTAGCAGCCCTTGCTACCTCCCTTGGCGTAGATCTCGTGGTGATTGGCCCTGAAGCACCGCTTGTTGCGGGGGTTGCCGACGCCGTGCGTTCGGCTGGCATTGCCTGCTTCGGCCCGAGTGCCAAAGCCGCGGTCCTAGAAGGCAGCAAAGCGTTCGCCAAGGAAGTGATGGCTGCTGCCGGAGTTCCCACGGCTCGCTCAGCTGTGTGCACCACAGCGGCCGAGGCAGCAACCGCTCTCGACGACTTCGGTGCCCCCTATGTGGTCAAAGACGATGGGCTGGCCGCCGGCAAAGGTGTTGTCGTCACTTCCGATCGCGATGAGGCGCTCGCCCACGCCGCGGCATGTGAGCGGGTGGTGATCGAGGAGTACTTGGACGGCCCCGAGGTGTCGCTTTTCGTGCTCACCGACGGCGACAGCGCCTTGGCTCTTAGTCCTGCGCAGGACTTCAAACGAATCAACGATGGTGATGAGGGGCCCAATACCGGCGGCATGGGTGCCTACACACCACTGCCGTGGGCTCCCGCCGGTCTTGTCGATGAAGTTCTCACATCGGTCGTGCACCCCACTTTGGCGGAGCTGCGGCGGCGCGACACCGCCTTCACCGGCTTGCTCTATGTCGGTCTGGCATTGACCTCACAAGGACTTCGCGTGGTCGAGTTCAATGCTCGATTCGGTGATCCTGAAACTCAAGCGGTACTAGCCCGACTGGAGTCACCGTTCGGTGAACTTCTGATGGCCGCTGCTACCGGAAGACTGGGCGAGCACCCCGCTCTGTTGTGGAGTCAGGGCTCTGCCGTCACCGTTGTCTTGGCTGCCGCGGGATATCCCGACGCGCCCATCACCGGCACTGTCATCACTGGTATCGAGGATGCCCAAGCCATGGAGGGTGTCAGCGTGCTGCACGCCGGCACCAACCGAGCAAGCGATGGCACTCTGACCAGCAGCGGGGGACGCGTGCTTTCGGTGACGGCCATCGGCGAGAACTTGAGTCAGGCCAGAGCTCGGGCTTACGAGGCGATCGCTCGCATTGATCTGGCGGGCGGTCACTACCGCACAGACATCGCCTTGCGCGCGGCCCTGAGCGAGTGACTGGTTCGTTGGTTGGTTCTGGTCTCGACCGGTCCGGTCGCGGGACGGTGCTGCTGCAAGGTGGTGCCGAATTCGGCGCACAGTGTCGCGACATGGACGCGCAGTTTGTGACCAAGGCCGTTACCACCGGTCACGGTGGTCCTGTTGTAATCACCGCGTTGGCGGGGGCGCCGGGTCGGGAATATGACACGGCCAATGCCAACGGGGTTCGGCACTTCCGTGACCTGCTCGGTGCCCATCCAGCACTGTCGGGCCGTCACCTCGTGGATGTTGTCGCTGCGCCCGACGCTCGTCGGGATCCAGTCGGAGCCGTGACGATGCTGCGCTCGGCTAGCGCCATCGTGTTGCCGGGTGGTTCGCCGTCTCGACTACTGAATGCTCTTCAGAACACCGGCGTCGCCGAAGTCCTTCACGAGCACCTGAATTCCGGTCGGCCAATCATGGGGGCCAGTGCTGGTGCCATGGTGCTGTGCTCGTCACTGTGGCTGCCAGATTCTGGCTTGATCTCTGCCGGCCTCGGCCTCGTCCCTCACGCACTGGTGCTGCCGCACTTCCACCCCGGCGCCATCAGTCGCCTCGGGCCCACACCCAACCTCAATCCCGACACCTGGGTCTTGGGTCTGCCGGAGGAATCCGGCCTCGTCGTCAGTAGCGATGACGCTGGCCGCGAATGCTTCAGCGGCGTCGGTGCTCAGGCCAGCACCGTGATTAAGGCCGATGGCTCAGTCGTTTCGGTGCGTGTCGGGGGGAGCCTGGAGCGACCTGCGAGAATGACCGGGTGACCAGCGCCGCCGTCCCCAATGTGCTGGCGCAGCGGTATGCCTCCGCCGAGATGGTCAATCTCTTCTCGCCCGAGCGCAAGATCATCATGGAGCGTGAGCTCTGGTTGGCCGTACTGCAGGCCCAGGTCGAT
>DPWC01000174.1 GCA_003529305.1 Actinomycetota bacterium | reverse complement strand
CCAAAGGACCAGCCCAGCAACCACAACTTAGGAAGGCCGCGAGCCTGAGCAAAAGCCACGGCGGCTTCCACATCGAACTGTTCACCGCGGGCTGAGTCGAACTCACCGTCACTGCATCCTCGTGGGCTGCAGGTGCCTCGGGTGTTGAAGCGCAAGACGGCAAGATCCGCCAGCGCCGGAAGACGGTAGGAGGCCTTGCGTAGCACATGGGAGTCCATGAATCCGCCCTCCGTGGGCAGCGGATGCAAAGTCACCAGCGTGGCAGCCGGTGGACGATCAATGGGTAAGGCAAGTTCGCCCACCAATCGCAGGCCATCGCTCGTGTGGAACTCGACATCTTCCCGACGGGCAGGAAGCACCGTGCTCGGCGTAGTCCCTGTCATCGAGTCGGTCGTGCCCGGTCACGGCGTGCCCAACAGGGGCTGTGCCAGTGTCGACGCTCCTGCATCCCTTCGTCGACCGGCCAGGTGACCACATGCGGAGTTGCTGGCCTGATCTCCTGATCGCATCCCGGGCAGCGATACGCCTTTGTGGACGCCGATCCGGTGATGCTGCGCACCAACCAGTCCTGTCCCTGAAATTCATCCACCCGCTCGTGGCTAGCACCCGATGACGACTCGCTCTGGCTCGTCGGCGAGCGTCGATGCCGGCGTGGGCTCATAAAGAATTCGCGGTCATCTGCCGGATGGACATCTCGTAAGCCGCGGCGTCCACCAATAATCCAGCCGGACGGTGCCGGACGAATCCGGTGTTCTGGTAGATCTCCTCCAAGCTGTCACACACCACCTTGAGAGTGAAGGTCTCCAGCCATTCCACGGGGCCCTTGGGAAATCCACATCCCAAGCGCATCGCGGTGTCGATGTCATCCGGGCAGGCGTACTTGGATTCCGCTAACCGCACCGCGTCATTGAACATGGGTAGCAACAGCCGAATCAGCACTTGGCCGGCCCCGTCGTAGCACACCGTGGGGGCAGCACCGATCACCGCTGCTAGCGCAATGGCCTCATCACGGGCACGCTCAGAGGTGAACGGTGTGCACACGACCTCCACGGCCTGCCCCGCGGCCGTGGGAGGCATCAACTGCATCCCCACCACATCACCTCGTCGACCATCCATCTGCACCGCGATATCACGCGCTCGCTGTACGCGCTTGACCCCAACCAACACCACGTGGTCGATGGGCACCAGCGCGGGATCAAACTCATCAAAGCTCACCTGGGTGACCGCAATGCCGGCATCGCGAAGCGTTGCAATAAGCATCGTTTCCGGCTGTCCATCACCGACGACAATGACCGACGAGGGTGGCGTCAACCCTTCTCGCCCGACGGGGACCTGCTCGTCGGTCACTGTGCGACCCGATCCTGCACGCTCATAGGTGTAGAACCCTCGCGCGGTCTTTCGACCCAGAAGTCCAGCGGCGACCATCGATCGCAGCAAGGGCGCTGGGGCATGAACGGGGTCGCGCGATTCGTCAAACAACACTTCCATGACCTCAAGGCAGACATCTAGCCCAATGAGGTCCGCGAGGGCCAGTGGCCCCATCGGCATCCCTGCACCCTTGACCAAGGCAGAGTCCAGATCGTCTCGGCCGACGGCACGAGATTCCAGCAGTCGGATGGCGTCGTTGAGATAGGAAATCAACAGTGTGTTCGCCACAAACCCGGCGCGGTCCCCCACCGTGATGGGCGTCTTGCCACACGCGCGGGCCAGGTCGACAACTGCGTCAGTGACCGCGGAATCGGTCAACACCGTCTCGATGACCTCGACAAGTTTCATCGCAGGCGCCGGATTGAAGAAGTGCATCCCCACCACTCGATCAGGCCGATTCGTGCACGCCGCAATGGCGGTGACCGATAGCGATGAAGTGTTAGTGGCCAAGATGGTGTCCGGCTTACACAGGGCGTCTAGGCGGCCGAACAGATCTCGCTTGATCTCCATCCGTTCGGGTACCGCTTCAATGACCAGGTCGACATCGGCTAGGCGATCAAGATCAAGGGACCATTCAATGAGAGCCCTCGCGCTCTCGGCCGCCTCCTGCGTCAGTTTGCCGCGCTCCATAGCGCGGGTCAGTGAGGCCTCCAAGATGTCTCGACCGCGATCCAGCGCCTGCGCATTAACCTCCACGGCCACACAGGTCAACCCTTGCTTGGCGAAAACTTCAAGAATCCCAGCGCCCATCGTCCCGAGACCGACAACACCTACCGTCGAGATCACGGTCACCGGCATCTCCTTCGCGACGACATCAGCACCACTGGACTGCACTAGCGTACGGTCGTGCGCATTGTTGTAGCCAGATGCACGGTTGACTACACCGGCCGCCTCTCCGCGCACCTGCCCAGCGCCCCTCGACTCATTGTGGCCAAGGCTGACGGTTCAGTGGCGGTCCACGCCGATGACCGCGCTTACAAGCCCCTGAACTGGATGAGCCCGCCCTGCTCCTTGGCTATTGAGCAGAACCCGGATGACAGCGACCTCGTGACCTGGCGAGTGACCAATCGCGCCGGAGAGGTGCTGACCATTGTCTTGGAGGAGGTCTTTCATGACTCTGAGCACCAGTTGGGCACAGATCCCGGACTGGTCAAAGACGGCGTGGAGGCTCACCTGCAGGTGCTCTTGGCGGCCCAGCCCACTGCACTAGAGCCCGGGCTCACCCTGGTGCGGCGGGAGCATCCCACAGCCATCGGGCCCGTAGACCTGCTGTGTCGGGATGTAGCCGGTCAGGCGGTCGCGGTGGAGATCAAGCGGCGCGGGGAGATCGACGGCGTTGAACAGCTCACGCGCTACCTAGAGTTGCTCAACCGGGACCCACACCTGACGCCGGTCCGTGGACTCTTCGCTGCACAGGAGATCAAACCGCAGGCGCGCATCCTGGCCAGCGATCGCGGGATTGAGTGCGTTGTCGTGGATTACGACGCCCTGCGAGGTACCGACGACCCTGAGTCTCGACTGTTCTAACTGGGGCACATCATCAGTGCTACGACCGTGTTAGGCAGTAACAGTCTGGTGCGCTTCCAGCACGATGGATTCATAGGTGAACAGCCGCGACAATCGGGTGACCGCGAGGAGTCGATGCAAGCGGGGCGGCACATCAACCAACACCACCGCCACGCCCAATTGATCGGCACGACGACGAGTGCCCACGAGAACGCCCAATCCGGCGGCATCGATGACATCTACTTGGGACACATCGATGCGCACATCACCAACACTGTGATCCACCGCTTCGTGAAGAAGCTGGCGAACATCCGCGCTGTTGCCGGCATCCAGTCGATCGGGTAGTGCAATCACGCCAGAATCGGTGAACCGGTTCTGCATTGTGACTCCTGTCTAGTGCGTCCGGAGGGGGAAGGGACAACACCCGGGCGTTGTCCCGCCGGTTGCCGGACGCTGACACCGCGCCCGGAAGGCAAACGGTAGGTGTCGTCACGGTGTCCGGTCGGCAGACACGCCCACCAGAGTCGCCACAGATCGGCTCACTGCTGGGAATTAGCCCAACGCATCCGGCACTCGATCAATCTGGGCACCCAGGCGCCGCAGGTCATCGGCAAAACCGGGATAACCCCGATCAATGTGGTGAATGTCGCTGATGACGGTGCGACCTTGGGCCACGAGGGCGGCAAGCGCCAGGCCCGCCCCTGCTCGGATGTCGGTCGCTCGCACCGGGGCGCTGGACAGCCACTGCTGTCCGCGGACCACGGCTTGATGTCCGTCGGTGCGGATTGCTGCACCGAGGCGAATCATTTCATTGACGAACATGAACCGCGCCTCAAAAACATTCTCAGTGATCACCGAGGTTCCTTCCGAGACACTGGCCAAGGCCACCGCCATCGGCTGGAGGTCGGTCGGAAAACCTGGATACGGCAGCGTGGGTGTGTTGATAGCTCGCGGACGATTAGTCATGGCCACCCGAATGTGATCGTCAGCAATGGCGATGTCGGCCCCCGCTCGCTCAAGTTGAGCAAGCGGCAGCTCAAGGTGTGCAGGATTTGCTCCGCGCACCACCACATCACCACTGGTCATAGCGGCGCCGTAGCACCAGGTTCCCGCGACGACGCGATCTGCCACCGCTGTGTGGTCCACCGGGGTCACTGATTCGACACCGTCAATGGTCAGCGTGGAGGTGCCAATCCCATCAATGTGAGCCCCCATCCGCACCAACATCGAGCACAGATCCACGATCTCTGGTTCACGCGCAGCGTTGTCAATGACCGTGGTGCCACGAGCCACCACGGCCGCCATGACGATGTTCTCGGTCGCCCCCACACTCGGGAAGTCGAACTCCACCGGGGCGCCCACGAGGCCCTCGGCGGCGTCGGCGATGAGGTAGCCGTGCTCGCTATGAACCCGGGCGCCCAGTTGGGTTAGGCCTTCGACATGCAGGTCCAGCCCACGCGAGCCGATGGCATCACCCCCCGGCAGGGCCACATCGGCGCGCCCACAGCGCGCGATCAGGGGACCAAGAACACAGATGGACGCCCGCATGCGGCGGACGAGGTCATAGTCGGCCTTGTGCGCCAGCTGCTCAGGAACATCAATCACGACCGTGCCGGCAGCGGCATCAACAACAACATGACACCCGAGTCGACGCAATAACTCGGCCATGATCTCGACATCGAGGATGTCGGGGACGGCTCGAATGACAGTGGTGCCCTGGGCCAGCAGTGCCGCCGCCATCAGCTTCAACACGCTGTTCTTCGCGCCCGTGACGGTCACAGTTCCGGTCAGACGGGCGCCACCGTCGATCTCGTAGCGCTCGGCACGAGTCTCAGGCACCTGACGATGCTACGCCGGTGCGCTGAACGGGCGTATCAGCCGCACGCGGCCTAGTCTGGTCAAATGGTCAATCTCACCCGCATCTACACACGCACCGGCGATGACGGCACGACATCGCTGGGCGACTTCTCCCGGGTGGGCAAGGACGACCTTCGGCTCGAGGCCTACGCCGATGTCGACGAAGCCAACAGTGCTATCGGCGCTGCATTGGCTCTAGGCAGCTTCGCGGACGACATCCGGAGTCTGTTGGTGCGGGTACAAAACGAACTCTTTGATGTTGGCGCGGACTTGTGCACGCCAGTGGTCGACGATCCCGCTCATCCTGCGCTCCGGGTGCGTCAGGAGTACATCGCCGACCTTGAAAGCGCCTGTGATTCGTACAACGCAACGCTAGAGCCACTGAATTCGTTCGTACTGCCCGGTGGAACTCCCGGCGCAGCTCTGTTGCATGTGGCCCGCACTCTCGTGCGGCGAGCAGAGCGTGCCGCGTGGGCCGCCCGAAAGGCTCACGGTGATGCGGTCCATGACCTGCCCGCGGTCTACCTCAATCGACTCAGTGATCTTCTGTTCATCCTCGCGCGGTGCGCCAACGCACACAACGGCGGCGATGTGCTGTGGCGGCCGGGCTCTGACCGAGACTAAGTAGGCCCGTCAAGTTCAGCTGCGTGATCCAGCTGCGCTCTGGCCATCCCGCTCAATAGATGGCCGATGCGCTAGAGAGAAGCCACCCGAATCCGCGTCTCGGCGCGCATCAGATCGTCTTCAGCACCGGCAGTTCGGGCCCGCTCGGCGGCCCGCTGGGCGCGCTCCACATCAATTTCCTCGGCCAACTCGGCACTCTCAGCCAGAATCGAGACTCGGTTGTCTGCAACAGAGAAGAATCCGCCATGCACAGCAGCGCTGACGGTGCCATCAGGGGTGCGAACCGTCACCGTGCTACCCGCCAGAATCGCTAGTACCGGCTGATGGCCCGGCAGCACGCCGATGTCGCCATCTAGGGTGCGCGCCAGCACCAAGGACGCATTGCCCGACCACACCATGCGGTCGGCCGCGACAAGTTCCACCTGCAAGAGTGCCACTATGCCCGCCCTTCCTGTGCTCGTTCGCGTCGTGGATTCGTGATCATGCCGACTACTGAGCTGCCAGCGCGGCGGCGTTGCGCTCGACATCCTCAATGCCACCGCACATGAAGAAGGCTTGCTCCGGCAGGTGGTCGAATTCGCCATCGACCAATGCGCGGAAGGAGGCCAGCGTCTCGGCCAACGGCACAAACGAACCAGGCTGGCCGGTGAACGCCTCAGCGACGAACATGTTCTGCGACAAGAAGCGCTGGATACGACGGGCGCGACCCACGATGATCTTGTCCTCTTCGGACAACTCGTCGATACCAAGGATCGCGATGATGTCTTGAAGATCCTTGTAGCGCTGGAGGATCTCCTTGACTCGCTTGGCGATTCCGTAGTGCTCATCACCGATGTAGTTCGCGTCAAGGATTCGCGAGGTGGAGTCCAGCGGATCCACCGCCGGATAGATACCCAACTCAGAAATCGGTCGGCTTAGCACCGTGGTGGCATCAAGGTGGGCGAAGGTCGTGTGCGGCGCCGGGTCCGTGATGTCGTCGGCCGGCACATAGATGGCTTGCAACGAGGTAATGGAGTTACCGCGGGTTGAGGTGATGCGCTCCTGCAGCACGCCCATCTCGTCAGCCAGCGTCGGCTGGTAACCCACGGCAGAGGGCATACGGCCGAGCAGGGTCGACACCTCTGAACCAGCCTGGGTGAAGCGGAAGATGTTGTCGATGAACAGCAGCACATCCTGCTTCTGCGCATCGCGGAAGTACTCCGCCATCGTCAGCGCAGTCAGCGCCACCCGCAACCGCGTACCCGGCGGCTCGTCCATCTGGCCGAAGACCAAGGCGGTCTTCTCAATGACCCCGGACTCTGTCATTTCACCGAACAGGTCATTGCCTTCACGGGTGCGCTCACCGACACCGGCGAATACGGACACACCACCAAAGTTCTCGGCAACGCGGTAAATCATCTCCTGAATAAGTACGGTCTTGCCCACACCGGCGCCACCGAAGAGGCCGATCTTGCCGCCCTTGACATAGGGGGTCAGCAAGTCGATGACCTTGATGCCCGTCTCGAAAGTCTCCGTCTTGGATTCCAACTGGTCGAACGCGGGAGCCGCCCGATGGATCGGCCAACGCTCCTTGACATCCAGCGACGCTGTAGGCACATCGAGTGATTCACCCAGCGCGTTGAACACATGACCCTTGGTGACATCACCCACGGGCACAGAGATCGGGGCGCCGGTGTCACGAACAGCGGATCCGCGCACCACACCGTCAGTGGGCTGCATCGAGATTGCTCGCACCATGTTGTCACCGATGTGCAAGGCGACTTCGAGCGTGAGGGTGCGGGTCTCGCCACCAAGGGCGACATCCATCAGCAGCGCGTTGTTCAGCGCTGGCATCGCCTCAAGTGGGAACTCGACATCCACCACGGGACCGGTAACTCGGGCAACCCGGCCCGTACCGGTGGTGGTCTCTGCAGTGGCAGTCATGGTGATCCTCACTCACTCCCCGCGGCGGCAGACAGGGCGTCTGCACCACCGACGATCTCGCTGATTTCTTGGGTGATTTCGGCCTGACGGGCCGCGTTCGCCGCTCGGGTGAGCGACTTGATCAATTCCTCGGCATTGTCAGTGGCCGATTTCATTGCTCGACGACGAGCCGCATGCTCAGATGCAGCTGACTCCAGCAGACAGCTATAGATCAACTGCGCCACATACTGCGGCAGCAGTGCATCGAGGACCGCCTCCGCAGACGGCTCGAAGTCATAGAGGGCGATGGCGCCACCGGTGGCTGACTCCACCGATCCCTGCACCACCTGCAGCGGCAGGATGCGCAAGGCGGCCGCCGCCTGCACACCCATATTGATGAAGCGGGTGTAGACGATGTGAATCTGATCCACTCCGCCGTCTTGCGTGGGGCGGTTGTAGGCCTCCAGCAAGGCATCCGCCATGGCTCGCGCCTGCTCATAGGTGGGCGCATCGGTCTGACCAGTCCAACTGTCAACAACCGGTCGGTTGCGGAAGGAGTAGAACGCCACCGCCTTACGGCCGTAGAGATAGTTG
>DPWC01000017.1 GCA_003529305.1 Actinomycetota bacterium | reverse complement strand
GGCAAGCGCACCTTCAGTGATCCGCGGTTGGTGATGTTGCTGGATCGCTACGCCACCTACACCGGGTCAGATCCGCGACGAGCCCCTGCCGCACTCTCCGTCGTGCCGTATGTGGAACAGGCCTTCGGGGCCTGGCACATCACGGGTGGATTGCACACTTTGGCGGCCGCCGCTCACCAACGCTGCCTCGAATTGGGCGTGACCATTCGCACCGATACCGCCGTGGAGCGCATCGTGGTGGAAGGCAATGCGGTCACCGGAGTAGTTGCCGATTACGGCGAACGGTTCGCCGCCGATGTGGTGGTCGCCAACGCCGATGCCAGTGAGGTCTATGGCCGCATGTTGCGCGATCCGCGTGCTAAGACCGCGTTGCGCCGCGTGCAACGGGCGAGCCCGTCATTGGCCGGTTTTGTGCTCCTCTTGGCACTGCGCGGGCGAACCCCCGGCCTGACGCACAACACTGTGCTGTTCCCGGAGAACTACGACGCCGAGTTCGACGCGATCTTTGGTCGGAATCCAACACCCGTGGCTGACCCCACGGTGTACATCTGCTCACCGCAAGATGGCGCGATGACGCCCGATAGCAACCACGAATCCTGGTTCGTGTTGGTCAACGCCCCCCGGCACGATCCCATCGGCGGCGTGAACTGGACCGACGCTGACCTCGTAGAGCGCTACGCCAACGACATCATTGATGTCATCGAACGGCGGGGATTGTCGGTGCGTGATCGTTTGCTGTGGAAGCAGGTGCGCTCACCAGCTCACCTGGAGCGCATGACCCGCTCCCCCGGTGGCTCCATTTACGGCACCGCATCCAATGGCGCTCAAGCTGCTTTCCAGCGTCCAGCGAACCGCTCGGCGATTCCTGGCTTGTATTTGGTCGGCGGTTCCGCACATCCCGGTGGCGGGTTGCCCCTGGTGGCCATGTCGGCGGGAATCGTGGCCGACCTTGTGGGTCCGGCGTAGGCCACCAATTAGTTCTCGGCCTGCTCCTGACTCAGTCGGCGCCGCGCGACCGTAAGAATTTGTCCGAAGGCCACGGCACCTAGAGCAACAGCTCCGCAGGCCGCTGCACTCACCCACGAGGTAGAACTGCTCGGATACAACCCAGCACCCAGCACAAACCAAAACACCACAGCGACCCGCATCGGTCGCTCCCACACGGTCACCACGCCGATTTCGGCCATGCCGGCAGCCGCTGATCGAGCCCGGGCGTATTCGACAAGCAAGGTCAACAACGCCCCGACCGCACAGGCCCACGCGGGGGCGCCAAGGAGCCACAGCACAGCCAGAAACGCCGCGTCCGTGATGCGGTCGCAGGTGGAATCCAGAACAAAACCCCAGCGGCTCGTGCGCGAGGTCATGACGGCCACGGCGCCGTCCAAGTTGTCCAACAGCGCAGCGATGATCACCACCACGGGCACCCACAAGGCCGCCCGGCCACCGATCCAGGCTGGCCAGATCGCCAAGCAGCCCACGATCAAGCCCAACAAGGTGACGGCGTTGGGGGTAAAGCGGGCCGCCACTAGCGGGCGAGCACAGGCATGCGCCACAGACATCCACGCCAGTGCCAAGCGATTACGGCGCGGGTCGTACCCACCGTGCAGCGCCGCCCAGGCATCGAAGTACTGCTGCCTATCCATGGACACGGCAGCATCCGATCGATCGGTCGCCATAGCCCCAATCTAGCCAGCACAGCAGGCAATTGGGACAAGCTGCGCGCCACCTCCTGGCAAGTTCAGCACCGAGGTCCGGTGACGCCGGTTAGCCTCTGGCCGTGACCTCCACTGGCTCTCCGCTGGATGCCGAAGACCTGCGCCCACGAGTGCGCAAGGTGCTGGATGACTTCATCGCCGTTCAGGTGCCTCGCATGGACGGCGTCAGTGATGACCTGTCGGTGTTCATCGAGTGCCTTTCTGACTTGATGAGTGGCGGAAAGCGACTGCGTCCAGCGTTTTGCTACTGGGGCTTTCGAGCCGCCGGCGGCGCTGACTGCGAGGAGGCCATTCGCGCCGCCACAGCACTTGAGCTTCTGCAGGCCTGCGCTCTTGTTCATGACGATGTGATGGACGGCTCTGATACGCGTCGAGGTCTGCCAGCAGTGCATCGTCGCTTCGCCGCACTTCATCGCGGAAGCCAGTGGCTGGGTTCACCCGAGGCCTTCGGCTTAGGGGCTGCGATCCTCATGGGCGATCTCTGCTTGTCGTGGGCCGATGAATTGTTGATGGCTAGCGGCTTGCCCGTGGACCGACTCATGGCCGCAAAACCGATCTATGACGAAATGCGCACCGAGCTCATGGCCGGCCAGTACCTCGATCTGCTGGAACAGGCACGCGGCGGTGGCGACATCGCCCGTGCTGAGCGCGTCATCCGGTTCAAGAGTGCGAAGTACACGATTGAGCGACCGCTGCACTTAGGGGTGGCGCTGGCAGGGGGCGATCCCGCACTGTTCACCACCTTCACGAATTTCGGGCTTCCCTTGGGTGAGGCCTTTCAACTTCGCGATGATGTTCTGGGGGTTTTCGGTGATCCCTCAGAGACCGGCAAACCAGCCGGTGACGATCTGCGCGAAGGTAAGCGCACGGTCTTGATCGCGCGCGCGATGGAGAAGGCGACACCGGCGGATGCCGCCCGCATTCATCGCCACCTGGGCGATCCCCACCTTGACGCCGATGGTGTGGCACTTCTGCGCTCCATCATTTCCGAGACGGGCGCGCTCGAAGCCGTGGAGGCGCGCATCGACGAATTGGTTGAAGCATCGGCGCGAGCCATTGACGATCTTGCCGAGCCAGCCCGCTCAGTGCTAGATGGCCTCGTGATCGCCGCGACAGCCCGCGCCGTCTAGTTCACCCCTACTCACCCAACAGGCGCGGCCTGCCGTGCCCGCCTAGGCTGCGGTCACCATGACAGCGGTAGAGCAGCGATGAAGACGGTCACCGGACCGACAGAGAACATCGTCATCGTCGGGGCAGGTCTTGGCGGCCTCTCAGCCGCGCTTCGGCTAGCAGGCGCCGGTCGCACCGTGACAGTGATCGAACGCGAAGCCGTTCCGGGCGGTCGTAACGGTCTGCTCACTGACAGTGGATTCGCCTTCGACACCGGCCCGACCGTGCTGACGATGCCGGACCTGATCGCCGATGCCCTCGACGCAGTCGGGGAATCCATGGATGACTGGCTAGAACTGCTCCCTATTGAGCCGCTGTACCGCTCGTACTACGCCGACGGCTCACAGCTGGATGTGCACGCTGATCCACAACGCATGGCCAGCGAGATTGAAGCTGTCATCGGCGCCGACGAGGCGGCCGGCTACTTGCGCTATGTCGACTTCGTCACCGACTTGTATCGCTACGAGATGCGTGACTTCATTGACCGCAACATTGGCTCGCCCTTAGACCTGCTGACACCAAACCTCGCCCGATTGGTTGCTCTCGGCGGTTTTCGCAAACTGGCTCCCAAGGTTGAGCAATACCTGCGCGATCCACGCACTCAGCGCGTCTTCTCGTTCCAGTCGATGTATGCAGGTCTGGCACCACAAGACGCCTTGGCGATCTACGCCGTCATCGCCTATATGGACAGCGTCGCTGGTGTGTACATGCCCAAAGGCGGCATGCACGCCGTGCCGCGAGCCTTGGCCGGGGCCGCCAAAA
>DPWC01000064.1:8269-8912 GCA_003529305.1 Actinomycetota bacterium | reverse complement strand
CCAGCGAGGAAGAACACGGCCACGATGACTGCCGCCACCAAGGAGGCGACCAAAGGCTTGGTCAGGAACGGAAGCGATTCGCTGTAGGGCCTGAAGATGAACTCCCCGACGCCAGGGGGCACGAACCCTTCGCCGGAGGCGACGACAACAGCCACGGCTGTGGAACTCACCGGACCTCCTTGCCCTCTACTCCGTCAGAACCGCTGGGTCGTGGTGCCTGGGGAAGGTCAGTGCGCCCGTACCTGACCCAGACGAGGTAGACACCCAGAACAGAGCCGAGTGCCAGACCAATGGGGAAGAAGAGGCGGGTGTCGAGGAGGTGGTCCGCAAGTGCACCAAGACCGCCCCACGCCACCAGTCCAGAGACCAGGTAGCCGACGACCCCCCATGCCGCGTCAGAGTCTGCTGACAAGCGTCGAGACGGTTGTCGAGGCGATGACCCCTCGGCCGGCACGCGCGGACACTATCAGCCGGAAAGCGCGCCGAATTCGGGGGTCCAACCACAAAAAACCCTTGTGGCACAGGTCACGGATCAACCGAGATTATGCGCCATTGTGACCACAGCACGACCACTGCTGCGCCCACCGTGACACATCCCACGACCACCGAAACGATCACACTGGCGGGATCCAGCCACGCCCTG
>DPWC01000064.1:0-7951 GCA_003529305.1 Actinomycetota bacterium | reverse complement strand
GCAAATAGCGTCAACGGCGGTGTCGAACCCGATCGCAGCAGCAGGATCACATCAGTGCCAAAAAAGAGCGCGACGGCCACGACACCCACCGCACTTCCGACCAATCCGGGCAACCCAGATGCGACGGTGCACAGCACCAGAAGCAGGGTGACGACGCCGGTCAGCGCAAGTGCCGTGCGACGCAGCACGATCCGATTGGCTACCGCCCAAGGAGTCGCCTCACGCGGGTTATCGCCGGGCGGTGTGCCGCTGACCACGAGCTACTGGGCTCCCCGACCCGACACCACCGTGACAGCACTGCGCCAGAGAACGGACAAGTCCAGCCACGGCGACATGTGTCGAACGTAGTAGAGGTCATAGGTGAGCTTTTCGATCGTTGCCTCAAGGTTGTCGGCATACCCCGAGTTCACCTGCGCCCAGCCAGTAATGCCCGGACGCACTAAGTGGCGATACCGGTAGAACGGGATCACCTCTTGGAATTGATCGGCGAATAGCACCTGCTCGGCCCGCGGGCCCACGAGCGCTAACTCACCTTTGAGCACATTGATCAGCTGCGGCACTTCATCGAGGCGGGTGGACCGCAGGAACTTGCCGATACGGGTGATCCTCGGATCATCTTTGACGGTGAATCGAGGGCCATCGCGATCCGCATCCACCACCATGGTGCGGAATTTATAAATGGTGAACGGTCGTCCGTCGCGCCCCGTCCGCTGTTGCGTAAACAGGGCCGGCCCACCGGAGTCAATGCGGATGGCCAGCGCTGTGAGGACCATCAACACCAGCCACAGCGGCGCGGTGATGATCGTGGCGATGACTTCGAAGGCCCGCTTGAAGGGCTCGTACACCGCTCGTCGTCCCAGCGGAACACTGATTTCCCAGCCTTCCGCCAGATGTACTAAGGGGATGCGCTGGGTGTGGTCTTCATAGGCCTGACTCATCGGCCGTACTTCAAGGCCTGCGAGCGTTGAGGATGACACAAACGATGCCATGTCATCGCTCAAGACTGCTCGCAGATCAACCACCAGCGTCAGGTCCGGCGGCAGACTGCCGTCAGGTGATCCTCCCGATGGGTCGAGAACTTCGACTACGCGCGCGTGAGGAGCGGCCGCAAGGTCTTCGACGAGATAGGGCTCATCGGATACCACCACCATGGACTCGATCCATGGCGTTGTCCGGCGAACCCCCCGATGAACGAGTGCCAGAACCACCCACACCAACAAGGTGACCACGACATATTCCCGCGAGAAATAGGTACGCAGCAGCACAGAGCCCGCAGCCACGACACCAATCGCGATCGCTAGTGCCAATAGGGCATGGCCATAGCTAGGCCGGGACAAGGCCGGATCGATCACTCGCAAAGCGATCCAGGAACCAAACACCACCCCTAGCACTAACAGCGCGAGCATCGGGCGGGGGTTTTGGCCTGCTAACAGACGAGCCTGGGTCGGGGCGACGGTGTCGTAGACCCGCAACGACGCGGCGACAAGCGCAACAACAAGACACAGCACATCCAAAGTCAGCGTGGAGGCCACGAACCTCGAGCGCTGCCGCATAAGGATGAGCCTACGGGCGTGCGTAGGCAGGACGGCGGGCGACGAGCGCAGCCACTTCGCGCTGAATGTCAGCCGCATGCAATCCATCGGCGTCAAGAACCGCTCGCCCGATGAGATCAGCGATCGCCGTCATGTCCGTTTCCACAAGACCCTGTGTCGTCACCGCAGGAGTGCCTACTCGGATGCCGGAGGACACCATGGGCGGTTGAGGGTCATACGGGATGGCGTTCTTATTCAAGGTGATGCGGGCGGCATCACAGCGTGCCTCCGCCTCCGCGCCAGTAACCCCGATCCCCTGCAGATCGATCAGCGCCAAGTGGGTGTCGGTCCCTCCACTCACTGCACGCATGCCCTGCTTCTCCAGCCCGGCTGTCAACGCCTGCGCGTTACTGATGACCTGTCGCGCGTACTGCTGATATTCCGGCGTGGAGGCTTCCCGCAGCGCCACAGCCTTGGCCGCAACAGCATGCATCAGCGGGCCGCCCTGCATCATCGGGAACACTGCTTTGTCCACTCGCGCAGCATGTTCTTCCTTGCACAAGATCATTCCGCCACGCGGACCACGCAGGACCTTGTGCGTGGTGAAGCAGACGACATCGGCAAACGGCACAGGGCTGGGGATCGCTCCGCCAGCCACCAAGCCGATGAAGTGCGCCGCATCCACCATCAATATGGCACCCACCTCGTCGGCGATCTCTCGAAAGGCTGCGAAGTCCACAAGCCTGGGGTAGGCCGTTGCGCCACAGATGATCATTTTTGGCCGATGCTGCACAGCCAGCGCACGAACTTCGTCGTAGTCAATCAGCTCAGTGTCCTGTCGGACGCCATAGGACACCACGTTGAACCACTTGCCGCTGAAGTTCACTTTGGAACCGTGCGTCAGGTGGCCGCCATGGGGCAAAGACATCGCCAATACCGTGTCACCGGGCTGCAGGAATGCGCCGTAAACTGCGATATTGGCGCTGGCACCAGAGTGCGGTTGCAGGTTCGCATGATCGGCGCCGAACAATGCCTTGGCTCGCTCAATGCCGATGACTTCCGCGCGATCGACTTCCGTGCACCCACCGTAATAACGGCGGCCGGGGTAACCCTCGGCGTACTTGTTGCTCAGGGTGCTGCCCAGCGCCGCCAAAACAGCCGGGCTCGTGAAGTTCTCGCTGGCGATCAGTTGCAGCCCGTCGCGCTGACGCTCCAGTTCCGACAGCAGGATCCCCGCAATTTCGGGGTCTTCGCTCTGCAGCGCATTGAAGTCCGGTCCCCAGAAGGGAGTCTCGCTGGAGGTCATGAGCGCTCCTGTGTCCGCGTACGGGTGATACGGGTGATGTGGTGCGGGGAAGCCGGTCGAAGGCGAGTCTAGGACGGTGGAGATGCAGGTTCGCTGCCGTCCTGCATCGGCATGACGGCCATCACATCGTCGGCAGAGATCTCGCCGTCTCGAACCCACCGCGGTTCAGGGCCGGTCAGATCGACAATCGAACTGACTCGTGGCGCACCATCAAGGGATCCCGCATCCAGAATCACTTCGATGTCATCGGGATCACCCAGTGCGGTCAGGGCCTGAGGAACGCTCAACGGCAGGGCGGCGGCCGCCGCATTGGCCGACAGCACAGCCAGCGGACCGGTTTTCTCCACGACCGCGCGGATCACCGGGTGCTGCGGCACCCGCAGTGCCACCGTTGACTCCGTCTGGCCTAGATCCCACGCCAATGTCGGCGCACTGCGCACGATCATGGTCAGCCCGCCTGGCCAGAACCGCTCCGCTGCTGCCGCCATGGCCGGTGTGATCGTCTCCACCAATCCGCTGAGAGTCTCGGCCGAGGCGATCAGCACCGGAACCGGCACCGATCGATCACTGCCTTTGAGGTGCAGCATGGTGCGCACTGCTGCCGGATCGAAGGCATCAGCAGCCAAGGCATACGAACTATCCGCTGGCAGCAGCGCCACGCCTCCGCGGGACAGCACTGCGGCGGCGCGGACTACACCGCGGCGAAGTTCGGCGTCTGTGGTGCAGTCAAAGGACTCGCTCATCGCTCCCCCATGGGGCTGCGCAGCGCGTAAGTGCAGCGGGGGCGATCGTTGAGATCGCGTAGGTCGCGAATCTCAGTCCACACGCCAAGGTCACCATGCCGCTGCGCGGCCAAGTGGGCAGGAATGGACTCCCCTTGAACATCGGCATGTTCGATCAGCAGCAAACCGCCAGGCCGCAGAAGACGCTCGGCCACAGCGGTAATCCCGCGTACGACATCGAGGCCATCGCGGCCGCCCCATAGCGCCCGAGCGGGGTCATAGCGCGCCACCTCAGGGTCACGGATCTCAGCGCCCAGCGGAATGTACGGCGGATTACACACCACAACATCGATCTCCGCCGTGACCTCGGGCATTGCTGCCGTGGCATCTTCATGCCGCACTTGCATCTGCTCTGGTGTCGCCAGTGCCTCAGCATTGCGTCGCAGCCAGAGAACAGCGTCGTCATCCAATTCCACACTCTGCAGGTGCACGACTCCCCCGCCTTGAGTCACCTGCGTGAGAATGGCCAACCCAATGGCCCCTGAACCCGCACATAGATCCACCACGCGAACGGGCGTTGACGCGTTGCTCACACCGCGGACAAAGTCCACGGCGAGCTGCACGAGAAGTTCTGACTCAGGGCGCGGGATGAACACCCCCGGCCCCACCGCCAATTCCACCCCGGCAAAGGGTGCTCGCCCCGTGATGTGCTGCAGAGGCTCCCGACGGCACCTGCGCTGGACGAGTTCGTCAAAATCGTCGGCGGCCGCCTGGTCAACGCGTGCACCCATCGCGGTCCATGTGCGAATGGCTGAACGCTCGGCATCCAAGGCGCAAGCGGCCAATACCTCGGCGTCATAGCGCGGCGACGCCACACCTGCCGCGTCCAGTCGTTCCGTCGCCGCACGCATCGCCTCCGCCAGCACGATCGCCGAAGACATCAGCTCTGTCCTGCCAGTCGAGCAGCCAGATCAGCATCGGCGCACGCCTGCACCACAGCATCAAGCTCACCGTCCAGAATCTGATCGAGGTTGTACGACTTAAAACCCACCCGGTGATCGCTGATGCGATTTTCCGGGAAGTTATAGGTCCGGATGCGCTCACTGCGGTCAACAGTGCGCACCTGCGATCGACGGGCATCGGCTGCCTCCGCGTCGGCTTCCTCTTGGGCGGCAGCCAGAAGTCGAGCCCGCAGGATGCGCATGGCCTGTTCACGGTTCTGCAGTTGGGACTTCTCGTTCTGACAAGAAACCACGATGCCCGTTGGTAGGTGCGTAATGCGTACCGCCGAATCGGTGGTGTTCACGCTTTGGCCACCTGGACCGGAGGATCGATACACATCAATGCGCAGATCCGCCGGATCAACAGAGACTTCGACCTCCTCGGCTTCAGGAAGAACCAGAACGCCAGCCGCCGAGGTATGGATTCGGCCCTGCGATTCCGTGACGGGTACGCGCTGAACCCGATGCACGCCACCTTCGTATTTCAACCGCGCCCAAGGCCCTTCACCCAATTCGGGGGCACCGCGCGCCTTCACCGCAATGGAGATGTCCTTGTACCCGCCGAGATCGGACTCCACGGCGTCCAGAATCTCCGTGCGCCATCCCCGACGCTCGGCGTAACGCAGGTACATCCGGACCAGATCGCCGGCAAAGAGAGCAGATTCCTCGCCCCCTTCACCTGCCTTGACTTCCACAATGACATCTCGGTCGTCGTCTGGATCGCGAGGCACCAGCAACTCGCGCAAACGCTCTGCTTCGACATCCCGCTGACCCTCCAGCGTCGCGACTTCGTCACGAAAGGCACTGTCTTCCAGGGCCAACTCGCGGGCCGCCTCAATGTCGTCATTGAGCTGACGCCAGCGGGTGTATGAACGCACCACAGGGGTGAGTTCGGCATAACGACGATTCACTTTGCGGGCGCGCGCCTGATCGCTGTGCAAGGCGGGGTCAGCGATGTCGCGTTCCAGTGCCGCGTGCTCAGCAACCAGTTCGGCAACATGTTCAAACATCGGACCCTCCCTTCATTGGCAATCCTCGTCCATCTGCACACCCGATTCGGTGCAGACAACACAACAGCGCCGGACCCCGCTGAGGCGGGAATCCGGCGCTGTGCTGAAGCTAGTTGGCAGGTGCCTTGCCGAAGCGCTTCTCAAAGCGAGCCACTCGACCACCGGTGTCGAGGATCTTCTGCTTGCCCGTGTAGAACGGGTGACACTGACTGCAGACCTCGGCGTGAATCTGGCCGCTGGCAGCAGTGCTGCGCGTGGTGAACGAGGCACCACAGGTGCAAGTGACCGTGGTCTCGCCATACGCGGGATGGATGTCGCGCTTCATGCTGGGCTCCTTGCGGGGAACGGGATCCGGGTCGACACGGGTTGTGCCGTGAACCGGAACCAGGCTTCTAGTGTGCCGGACTCAGTCCTCGTCGCCTTGACCGGGGGCTGATGGCGTTGTCTTTTGCACCTGCATGAGGAACTCGTAATTGGTCTTCGCCTCACGCAGGCGGCTCAGCAGCAATTCGATCGCCTGCTGTGCGTCCAACGAACTGAGGACGCGACGCAACTTCCACATGATCTTGAGCTCCTCGGGAGCAAGCAGGATCTCCTCCTTGCGGGTACCCGAGGCGTCGACATCAACCGCCGGGAATATGCGCTTGTCCGCAAGGCGACGATCGAGCTTGAGTTCCATGTTTCCAGTGCCCTTGAACTCCTCGAAGATCACTTCATCCATCCGCGAGCCGGTGTCCACCAACGCGGTCGCGAGGATCGTGAGCGAACCACCATTCTCGATGTTGCGTGCGGCACCGAAGAACTTCTTGGGCGGGTACAACGCAGCGGAGTCCACACCACCGGAAAGGATGCGTCCACTGGCGGGTGCGGCCAAGTTGTAAGCGCGTCCGAGTCGGGTCATCGAATCCAACAGCACCACGACATCGTGACCCAGTTCCACGAGCCGTTTGGCCCGCTCGATCGCCAACTCGGCAACGATGGTGTGGTCCTCGGCCGGACGATCGAAGGTTGAGGCGATGACCTCGCCCTTGACCGATCGTTGCATGTCGGTGACTTCTTCAGGACGCTCATCCACGAGCACGACCATCAAGTGACACTCAGGGTTGTTGGTGCTGATTGCGTTAGCGATCGACTGGAGGACCATCGTCTTTCCAGCCTTGGGCGGTGACACGATCAGTCCGCGCTGGCCCTTACCGATCGGGGCCACCAGATCGATAACCCGCGCCGTCATGTTGGCCGGACCGCTTTCGAGTCGCAGTCGCTCCTGCGGGTACAGCGGCGTCAGCTTGCCGAACTCGATGCGATTGCGAGCCTTCTCTGGCTCCAAGCCATTGATGGTGTCCACCCGTGCGATGGCGTTGAACTTCTCTCGACGCTCGCCCTCCTTGGGCTGACGCACCACACCGGTGATGGCATCACCTTTTCGCAGACCCAGTCGGCGCACCGTTGCCAGTCCCACATAGATGTCGTTGGGGCCAGGGAGGTAACCCGTGGTTCGAATGAAGGCGTAGTTGTCCAAGACATCCAGAATGCCGGCAACGGGCAGCAGGACATCGTCCTCAGAGATTTCCGGCTCCGGCTCGCCGTAGCGCTGGCGGTTGCCACGATCCGTGCGCTCAGGACGGTCGCGGAAGCGATCGCGGCCGCGGCCTCGACGACGGCGATTGCCGCGGAAGTCATCGTCGCGCTCCCCTCGATCACCTGCATTGGAACGATCCCCACGGTCCCCTCGGTCATAGCGCTGCTCGCGGGGGCCACGCTCCGATCGGTCATTGCGGTCGTTACCTGAGGCTGATGCATCGCTGCCTGCCGACGACGACGGCGTGGTGGTTGAGGCAGATTCTGCGGACGAGGAAGTCGCCGTTGTGGACTCAGCAGCCGCCCCCGCGGGACGCGAGGAGCCGCGGGTGCCGCGGCGAGCGGAGGAGCCGCCCTGCTTCTTTTCAATCGCCGCGATCAGATCGCCTTTGCGCATCGCGGAGGCTCCGGTGATACCCAACTCGCCAGCGAGTGTCTTAAGTTGCGGAAGGAGCATGGAGGACAGACCGTCGGAGGTCGTCGTATTGGCCACAGTGACCCTTTCAGATTGGTGATGCCGTGTTCATCGGACCAGTGATTTCTTTCCCACCAACTTCGGTGGGCCCGTGGTCCTGACAGTTCGTCCCGGTGCGCGGCCCGTGGGAGGAGTTCCTCGGGAATCAATCTCGCGGGTCTGCCGCTGTCCGCCGGTGCCTTCCGCTTGTGGCGGGGATCGGCGGGGGCCGTTCGCCTGAGGCGGAGGGCCAGTGGGATGTCTGAAGGCTAGCACTGGGGGCAGCTTCAGCCCGCCACCACTCCCGCCCCCGCATCGGCGAATCCGGGTTCGAGCACCTGCCACCCG
>DPWC01000183.1 GCA_003529305.1 Actinomycetota bacterium | reverse complement strand
CCCCTACCGGTACTTCACCTCCGATGGCACCAGTGTGAAAGATCTGGTCAGCGGCCGAACCGTCGCGCTGCTCACCCCGCGCTCCACTTGGACGCGCTACGACTTCAACGCCGTGTGCTCCTAGCCGAGCCACACCTGCCCCTGAAACCGGGGCTGCCTGCGCGATCTATGCGTCCCAGAGCGCCTGCGGTGGCGGGTTCGCCGTCTCGGGGTCAGGCTTGACTCCTACACATCGCCTCGGGGGCGATGAGCGGGCAAGGAGAAATGCATGGATGGGATCTTCGATGTCAAGACTTTGACAGAAGGCCAGTTCAATGTGGTCTACAACGTCTTGTCGTTCGGCTTCGCCAGCATGCTGGCGACCACAGTTTTTCTCTACATCAGCTCCAGCAGAGTCCTGCCGAAGTATCGACAGGCCATCGTCATTTCCGGAACCGTCACCCTGATCGCGCTTTATCACTACTGGCGCATCTTCGATTCGTTCGTTGCCGCCGGTAAAGAGGGCACCTTCAACGAGGCCTACCGCTATGTCGACTGGCTACTGACCGTTCCGCTACTGCTCCTCGAAACTGTCGCGGTGCTCGCCCTGCCAGCGGCTAACCGCAAGTCACTGATCAGCAAGCTGGTGCCGGCCTCCGCACTGATGATCATCTTGGGCTATCCCGGCGAGATCTCTGACATGACCAGCACCAAGGCGATCTGGGGCGCGCTGTCGACCATTCCGTTCCTGGTCATCTTGTATGTGTTGTTCGTGGAGTTGGGCAAGTCTCTCGACAAGCAGCCCCCCGGGGTGGCCGCCACCATCGGTCGCCTGCGGATCCTGCTGGTGGCAACTTGGGGGGTCTATCCCCTGTCGTATCTGATGCCGATCATCGGCCTGAACGGTGCCGACGCCTTCGTCGGACGCCAAGTCGGCTACACCGTGGCCGATGTGCTGGCCAAATGCCTCTTCGGCTTGACGATCTACAAGATCGCCAAACTCAAGAGTGCCGCGGACAGTCCGGAATACGCCAAAGCCGAAATCGGCGATTAGTTCGTTCACAGATCCCCGCGTGTGAGTCCTCGGACCGCACGCGGGGATCTGTGGGTGTGACGAGCGGATGTCGAAGCGGCGATGCACGGCACTTGCTAGCACTGTCAGACCCCCTCGCTAGCGTTGGAAGAGATGGGGGAAATGACAGTGGTACAACCAAGCCGACACAACAGCCAGTTCAGCCAAAGCGGTAGACCGACAAGCCCACGGCACCGACGGTGGTGGCGTCCTCGCCTCAAGGTCCGGTTACACGGTGGCGATGGTGAAATCGGCGGCAACTGCGTGGAGTTGCGCTCGGGCAAAGACATTGTCATTCTCGACATTGGTCGGCCGTTGACTGCACCACGCAACGCAGTTGTGCCCTTACCCCCGATCCGAGGACTAGAGACCGGAAGAAATCCCCATCTCCATGGAGTCGTGATCTCGCACGGCCACCAGGATCACTGGGGCCTAATCCCCCAAGTGCACCGCAATGTTCCCCGCTTCATCGGCAAACCCACGGCACAGATACTTCGAGTTGCTGAATTTTGGGGCACCGGCATTGACCTGCACGAAACGGGGCACTTAGAACATCTCGTTCCCTTGTCCCTCGGCCCATTCACTGTCACTCCTTACCTCATTGATCACTCGGCATTTGATGCGTATGCACTCTTGGTGGAGTGTCGCGGCGAAAGAGTCTTCTACACCGGAGACTTCCGTGCCCACGGACGCAAATCACGCCTAGTGGAGCGATTGATCAGCGATCCACCAGCAGACATTGATTACCTCATCTGCGAGGGAACCCATGTCTCTGCCTCCGTCGACACAGGGGCAGCAGACGAGGACGATGCGAGGTCGGCGAACGAGATCGTCTCTTGTGCCTCAGAAGACGAGGTCGAGGATCAACTCACCGAACTTCTGACCGATGCTGACGGTCTAGTCGTGGTGCTGTGCTCGCCACAGAACATTGACCGCATCGTGTCGGTGTACCGCGCCTGCCTGCGCTCCGATCGGGACATGGCAGTAGATCTTTACGGATCGCAAGTCCTTGCGGCGGCCGGACAAGAAACCATCCCGATACCCAGTGCTCAGTGGCCACGCGTGCTTACCTATGTCACAGGTGTTCAACGACGCCGAGTCAGGCGCGCTTCGGCCTTTGACATGACCCGAACCGCGCGAGCGCATCGGATATTTCCCGAGCAGTTGATGACCCGTGAACGACCTCTGGTGCTTGCCGGTTCGTTTAGCAGTGAGATCTCCGCATTGTTAGCCATGCCAGAAGTAAAGATCTCAGCCGTGGTGTGGTCAATGTGGGAGGGCTACCTATCCGAACCCTCTGGTCAGCGCCTCGCCTCTTTGCTGGAGTCGCACGGGGTTCCTTTGGTGCACGCGCACACCTCGGGACATGCTGGACTGGCCGATCTGTCCCGCTTGATCACCGCGATGCAACCCACTCGTCTGATCCCGATACACACCGAGCATCCCGACCTATTGCATCAACTGGGCACATCATGAGTGTTGATCTCATCGCCACTTGGCGGCCTGTGGGATCGGC
>DPWC01000037.1:9846-10474 GCA_003529305.1 Actinomycetota bacterium | reverse complement strand
CCAAGTTGGTCGGGACGGCTGCTGGTGGGGCGGTCTGTGACTAGGTCTTGACCGCTAGACTGACGATGCGGCAGGATGCAGGGGTGATCAACATTTCCGCTTCCACCACGATTGAGGGGGCCAGCCTCGCGGCAGCCTCCTCGGTTGTAGTAGTTAGTGGGCGTGTCGACTGACGCCATCGTCACCGACACGCGCCCCTCGCCGACCGCAAGGTCCGAGGGGTTTCGTTTTTCCGGCCCCCTGACTTCCCCAACCTTGAAGGACCACCTGATGACCCAGCCGAGTAGCGAATCGCTGACCGGGGCGCAGAGCCTCATCCGTTCGCTCGAGCATGCCGGAGTCGACACTGTCTTTGGCATCCCGGGCGGTGCGGTGCTGCCGGCTTATGACCCCTTGATGGACTCTGAGCAGGTTCGTCACATTCTTGTTCGGCATGAGCAGGCGGCTGGTCATGCTGCTGAGGGTTACGCCATGGCCTCGGGTCGGGTTGGCGTGTGCATGGCGACATCGGGGCCAGGTGCCACCAATTTGGTGACTCCGTTGGCCGATGCCTATATGGATTCTGTTCCCATCGTGGCGATCACCGGTCAGGTGCCGAGCTACTACATCGGAACTGATGCCTTTCAAG
>DPWC01000037.1:0-9559 GCA_003529305.1 Actinomycetota bacterium | reverse complement strand
TTTCAAGAAGCTGACATCCGCGGTATCACGATGCCCATCACCAAGCATTCCTTCCTTGTCACCGATGCCGCCGAGATCCCAGCTGCGGTGGCGCAGGCATTCCATATCGCCGGCAGCGGTCGACCCGGTCCGGTTCTGGTGGACATCACGAAAGATGCCCTGCAGGCAAACACCTCATTTGCCTGGCCGGAGACGGTCGAGTTGGCGGGATATCGACCGGTGACCAAGCCCCATGCCAAGCAGGTGCGTGAGGCAGCGACGCTGATCGTGCAATCGCGGCGCCCCGTGCTTTATGTGGGTGGTGGAGTGATCAAAGCCGCGGCCCATCGTGAGCTCTTGGAACTTGCCGCTGTCACGGGCCTTCCCGTGGTGACCACTTTGATGGCGCGTGGGGCGTTCCCGGACAGTCACCCTCAGCACCTCGGTATGCCGGGCATGCATGGCACGGTGGCCGCCGTGACGGCACTGCAGAAGTCTGACCTCATTGTGGCGCTGGGCGCACGATTCGATGACCGGGTTACTGGCCAGGTGGAGTCCTTCGCGCCAGGGGCGACCGTGGTGCATGCCGATATTGATCCAGCGGAGATCGGCAAAGTGCGTCATGCCGAGGTGCCGATAGTCGGTGATGCCCGCGAAGTCATTAGTGAACTGGTGGCTGCGGTCAAGGCTGAGCACGCGGCGGGACGCACGGGCGACTATGAGGCCTGGTGGCAGCAAATTGATCTGCTGCGACAGACCTATCCCTTGGGCTACACCCCTGCGCCCGATGGCGAACTCTCACCGCAATACGCCATTCAACGCCTAGGCCAGATTGCTGGACCTGAGGCGATCTATGCCGCGGGCGTGGGTCAGCATCAGATGTGGGCTGCGCAGTTCATCTCGTATGAGCACCCGCGGACCTGGCTGAATTCCGGCGGGGCGGGGACCATGGGATATGCCGTGCCGGCTGCCATGGGAGCCAAAGTGGGTCGCCCTGATGCCACCGTTTGGGCCATCGACGGTGATGGCTGCTTCCAGATGACCAATCAGGAGCTCGCGACTTGCACAGTCAACGAAATCCCCATCAAGGTCGCGCTGATCAACAACGGCTCGCTGGGCATGGTGCGACAGTGGCAGACGCTGTTCTACAACGAGCGGTATTCCGAGACCGACCTGTTGTCCAAGCAGGTGCCTGACTTCATGAAGCTCGCCGAGGCGTACGGATGTGAAGGCATTCGCGTGACTCGCGAGGACGAAGTCGATGCTGCCATTGAAAAGGCGATGTCCATCAACGATTCATCAGTAGTTGTGGAGTTCGTGGTCCACGAGGACGCCATGGTGTGGCCGATGGTGCCGGCAGGTACTAGTAACGACGACATCATGGCGGCCCGGGATGCTGCTCCCGTGTGGGATCGGGGGGAGTGAGATGAGTCGTCACACCCTGTCGGTGCTCGTGGAGAACACTCCTGGTGTTCTCGCCCGCGTGGCGTCCTTGTTCTCGCGACGCGGATTCAACATTGATTCGCTGGCCGTGGGGCCCACGGAAGACCCCGAAGTGTCGCGGATGACAATCGTGGTCAATGTCGAAGACCTGCCGCTGGAGCAAGTAACCAAGCAGCTCAACAAGCTCGTCAATGTCATCAAGATCGTCGAACTGGATGCGGCAGCGGCCGTCGAGCGCGAACTCATGCTCGTCAAGGTGCGTGCCGACCTTT
Source organism: Actinomycetota bacterium (assembly GCA_003529305.1). Lineage (GTDB taxonomy): Bacteria > Actinomycetota > Actinomycetes > UBA12327 > UBA12327 > UBA12327. Next base: position 7,865 of record DPWC01000037.1, on the reverse strand, counting down.
CAACGCGATCGCACATCCTCGAAACCGTGCAGCTCTTCCGCGGCAAGGTTGTTGATGTCTCTGCGGATGCGGTGATTGTTGAGGCGACTGGCTCTGTCGACAAGCTTGAGGCCCTGTTGCGGGTCCTAGAGCCGTTTGGCGTCAAGGAACTTGTGCAGTCGGGGATGGTGGCGATCGGACGGGGGGCGCGAGCGATCAGCGATCGCAGCCCGCGTACGGTAGACGCCGGTTCGGCGACTTCTTGAGGCGTCGACGGATACTGACACCTTGTGCGTGACCCCAGTTCAACCCCAAGCCAGCACCAACCGCAATTTCGTCCGATACCACCAGGAGGGCCCCAGTGGCCGAGATGTATTACGACACCGATGCCGACCTGTCCCTGATCCAGAACCGCAAGGTGGCCGTCATTGGGTACGGCAGTCAGGGTCACGCTCACTCGCTGTCGTTGCGCGACTCCGGTGTGGATGTTCGAGTGGGCTTGCAGGAGGGGTCAAAGAGTCGCCCGAAGGCGGAGGCCGAGGGGCTCCGCGTCGTCACGCCAGCTGTTGCTGCTGCCGAAGCTGATGTGATCATGATCTTGGCGCCAGACCCGGCCCAGCGCCGGTTGTATGCCGAATCCATCGAGCCGCACTTGAAGGCCGGAGATGCCCTTTTCTTTGGCCATGGCTTCAACATTCGCTACGGATTCATCAAGCCTCCGGCCGATGTGGATGTGGCCATGGTGGCGCCGAAGGGTCCAGGTCACCTAGTGCGTCGCGAGTATGTGGCGGGACGAGGTGTGCCTGTCTTGGTGGCGGTGGAGCAGGACGCCACCGGCGGCGCATGGCAGTTGGCGCTGTCGTATGCCAAGGGCATCGGCGGACTTCGCGCTGGCGGTATTCGTACGACATTCACTGAGGAGACTGAGACCGATCTTTTCGGCGAACAGGCCGTCTTGTGTGGCGGTGCCTCACAGTTGGTGATGTACGGCTTTGAAACCCTGATCGAGGCGGGCTACCAACCAGAAGTTGCCTATTTCGAATGCCTGCATGAGTTGAAGCTCATCGTCGATTTGATGTACGAAGGCGGGATCGCGAAGCAGCGCTGGTCGGTGTCCGATACGGCGGAGTATGGCGACTATGTCTCGGGTCCACGAGTGATTGATCCGCGGGTGAAAGACAACATGCGCGCAGTTCTCACCGATATCCAAAACGGCGCATTCGCTGATCGGTTCATCGCTGATCAAGATGCTGGGGCGCCGGAGTTTCACCGTTTGCGCGCCCAAGGCGAGCAGCACCCGATTGAGGCCACGGGCCGCAAGTTGCGAGCTTTGATGTCGTGGGTGCAATCCGGTGATGCGGATTACATCGAGGGCACTGCTGCTCGCTGAGCACGGTTGTCCTCCATGGTGTGGTAGGAGACCGCACAAGGAAGGGCCTTGGCCTCTCGGTAGGATCTAGCCTGCTCCGTTGTCGCGGAGCGGTTGCTACCACCTGTCCATACCTACCGGGCTCAACCGCCCGGTGACCCCAGCCCAAGACCATCGAGGGAACCCCGTGGCCAAGCCCGTCGTCCTGCTCGCTGAAGAACTCTCGCCCGCCACTGTGGAGGCTCTGGGTCCAGATTTCGAGATCCGCTCGTGTGATGGCGCGGATCGAGGCCAATTGCTCCCGGCGATCGCGGATGTGGATGCGGTGATCGTGCGGTCAGCGACGCAGATAGACGCTGAGGCGCTAGCCGCCGCGAAGAACCTCAAGGTCGTAGCGCGCGCGGGTGTGGGTTTGGACAATGTCGATGTCAAAGCCGCCACTCAAGCCGGGGTGATGGTGGTCAATGCCCCCACATCCAACATCGGATCGGCCGCTGAGTTGGCCGTGGCCCTGTTGCTGGCAGCGGCCCGCAACATTCCGCAGGCCGATGCTGCCTTGAAAGACGGCCAGTGGAAGCGCAGCAAGTACACCGGCATTGAGGTCGCTGACAAGGTCGTTGGTGTGGTGGGTTTGGGCCGCATCGGCATTCTGGTGGCACAACGGCTGGCGGCTTTTGGCGTCGAGTTGATTGCCTACGACCCGTATGTGCAACCGGCGCGGGCCGCTCAACTGGGTGTGCGCATGGTGTCACTGGATGAACTGCTCGAGCAGGCAGACTTCATCACCGTTCATCTGCCCAAGACTCCCGAAACCGTCGGCTTGATCGGCGCTGAGGCATTGACCAAGGTCAAGCCCACCGTGGTGATCGTCAATGCAGCACGCGGCGGCATCGTTGATGAACAGGCTTTGTACGAGGCATTGAAGGACGGACGCGTACACGCAGCCGGTGTGGATGTGTTCGCCAAGGAGCCGTGCACGGATTCGCCGTTGTTCACGCTGGACAATGTTGTTGTTACGCCGCACCTGGGTGCTTCCACGGACGAGGCGCAAGAGAAAGCCGGCATCGCTGTGGCGCGCTCGGTGCGCTTGGCTCTGGCCGGCGAGTTGGTGCCGGACGCGGTCAATGTGCAGGGCGGGTCCGTTCCTGAGGATGTGCGGCCGTTCCTGCCGTTGGTGGAGAAGTTAGGGCGCATCGTCACCGCTTTGGCGGCCGGTATTCCGGCCACTTTGGAGGTGGAGGTCCTCGGCGAGATCGCGGAACAGGAAGTGGCTGTTCTCGAATTGTCCGCACTCAAGGGCCTGTTCACCGATCTGAGCGATGAGCCGGTGTCGTATGTCAACGCACCGTTGTTGGCTGCCGAGAAGGGCGTTCAGGTGTCATTGAGCGCTTCGCCTGACAGTCCTGACTTCAAGAATCTGGTGCGAGTCAAGGGTGCTCTTGCCGATGGATCGCTGGTCTCGGTGGCTGGCACTTTGGCCGGAACCCGTCAGCGCGAGAAGATCGTGGAAGTCAACGGATTCCATGTGGATGTGCTGCTGGCCGCCCATATTGCGTTCTTCACCTATGTGGACCGCCCTGGCGTGGTCGGCTACATCGGCAATGTCATGGGCGATGCAGGCATCAACATCGCTGGCATGCAGGTCTCGCGCCGCGGTGAGGGTGGCGAAGCCATGATCATTCTGACGGTGGATGAAGCCATCGCAGCTGCGGATGTGGCCAGCATCATCGCCGGTGTTGGTGCCCGCACCGGCTGCACTGTGGACCTTGTCGACTGACGCCGTTGAACGCCTCGTTCGTTGAAGGAGTGTCATGAGCAGCATTGACTTGGCGATCGCGCCGGGCGATGGCATCGGCACGGAAGTAGTACCGCAGGCGCTTCGGGCCTTGACTGCCGCGGCGAGCAGCGTGGGCCTAAGCCTCACCACGAAGGATTACGACCTCGGTTGGCGGCTGTATGACCGCACCGGAGAAGTCTTGCCCGTATCGGTGATCGATGAATTGCGCGATCACGATGCGATCTTGTTCGGCGCTGTGGGAGATCCACGAGTACCCCCTGGGCTGTTAGAGCGCGGCATGCTGCTGACCTTGCGCTTCACCTTGGATCACCATGTGAATCTGCGACCTGTTCGACTGTTTCCTGGGATGTCCACCCCGGTAGCGGGGTTGACGCCCGAGCGTTGCGACATCATCGTGGTGCGTGAGGGAACAGAAGGTCCCTATGTGGGTGCGGGCGGGTCCATTCGTCAGGGAACTACTCACGAGGTGGCGATCGAAGAGAGCATCAACACCGCTTATGGAGCCGAGCGGGTGGTGCGCGATGCCTTCGCACGCGCGATGCGCCGACGACGCAAGGTGACGCTGGTGCACAAGGCCAATGTGCTGGTTCATGCCGGTGCCATGTGGCAACGCATCGTCAACGAGGTTGCTCGCGAATTTCCCGATGTGGAAACCGAATACCAGCATGTTGATGCTGCCTCCATGTTCTTTGTGACGGCCCCAGAGCGTTATGACGTGATCGTCACCGACAACTTGTTCGGCGACATCATCACCGATGTGGGTGCTGCTGTGGCTGGCGGAATCGGCTTGGCTGCTTCGGGAAACATTGATTCGACTCGAAAGAATCCGTCGATGTTTGAACCGGTCCATGGATCAGCACCAGATATTGCCGGTCAGGGGATAGCCGACCCGACAGCAGCCATCTTGTCGACAGTCATGCTCTTGCAACACCTTGGACAGGACGAGGCGGCTGCGCTGATTGAATCTGCGGTGGCTGCTGACCTCGCTGAACGAGCGACGCTGGGTTCACGATCCACCGAAGAGGTGGGCGATGCAATCGTGAGTCGTATCGCCTCCGCTGGTTAGGATCGCGCGCATGTCGGGCAGCAGCATCGTGTGTCACCCCAATACTTCACCGCGCTCGGCCGAAGAGCGGGCCGCCATATTGAGCAATCCCGGGTTTGGCCGGTACTTCACCGACAACATGGTGCAGATCCGCTACTCCGATGATCTGGGTTGGCATGGGGCGGAGCTTCTTGCCTACGGTTCCGTCACCTTGGATCCGGCGACCAACTCCCTGCACTACGGCCAGTCGATCTTTGAAGGCCTCAAGGCTTTTCGTCGCAATGACGGCTCGATTGCCACCTTCCGGCCTGAAGAAAATGCCCGCCGTTTTCAACGAAGTGCGGCGCGACTGGCGATGCCGGCACTGCCCGAGGAACTTTTCTTGGACTCCATTGGCACCTTGGTGACGCAGGACGCCGCATGGGTACCGGCGGATCACGAGAAGTCTTTGTACCTGCGGCCATTTATGTTCTCTACTGAAGTAGGCCTCGGTGTGCGGGCTGCCAAGGAATATGTGTACCTGCTGATCGCATCACCAGCTGGTGCCTATTTCGCCAACGGTGTGCAGCCGGTGAGCGTGTGGTTGTCGACGGACTACATCCGCGCGGCGCCCGGTGGCACCGGGGAGGCCAAGTTCGCGGGCAACTACGCAGCATCCCTGCTCGCGCAAGACACCGCTGCGCGAGAGCACGGCTGCGATCAGGTGGTCTGGCTGGACGCTGTGGAGCGTCGCTGGATTGAGGAAATGGGAGGGATGAACATGTTCTTTGTGTTCGGCTCCGGTCCTGGTGCTCGATTGGTCACGCCACCGCTGACGGGCACCTTGCTGCCCGGTGTCACGCGCGCGTCATTGCTGGAATTGGCTGGCGAGCTTGGGTACGAAGCCGTGGAAGAGCGACTCACAGTCGACGATTGGGAGCAGGGTTGTGCTTCAGGTGAGATTTCTGAAGTCTTCGCCTGCGGCACTGCGGCGGTGATCACTCCGGTGGGCACGGTGAAGTCCAGCACTGGTGGGTGGACGGTCGGCGGCAATGAGCCGGGACCGGTGGCCATGCAGTTGCGCGAGCACCTGCTGGGCATCATGCACGGCACGCACGCAGACACTCATGGGTGGATGCACACCCTGGTTCCTGCGGCAGCGAACGCGTAGGTCATTCAGTGCGAATTGCGCGCTTTGCTCTACAAGGTGCCGTCGGCTATGGCGTGATTGAAGGAGAGCCAGAGGCAGACCCCGGATCTGCGCGCATCGATCTGATCAAAGCGCATCCATTCGGTGAGATTGAACGCAGTGGGCGAAGTGTGGAATTTGACGAAGTGCGGTTATTGGCACCCGTGCTGCCCAGCAAAGTCTGCGCCTTCGGCCGCACCTATGCCGAGCACGCCAAAGAACTGGGCAACGAAGTTGCGCAAGAGCCGCTGCTTTTCCTCAAGCCGTCGACCGCGGTGTGCGGGCCGGGCGACACCATAAGACTTCCGGAACTTTCCGATGATGTGCAGCACGAGGCTGAACTCGCTGTCGTGATCGGCTCGTTGTGCCGTCATGTTCCGGTGGAACGCGCACTCGAGGTGGTACTGGGTTTCACCTGCGCCAACGATGTGACTGCTCGAGACCTGCAGCGTCGCGATGGGCAGTGGGGGCGCGCCAAAGGATTCGACACCTTTGCCCCCTTGGGTCCATGGATCGAGACTGCGATTGATCCTTCAGACTTGGAAGTCTCGTGCGTGGTCAATGGTGGTCGCGTGCAGCATGGCCGTACTTCGCAGATGGTCTTCTCGATCGCAGAGTTGATCGCGTATACCTCTAGTGCCATGACTCTTCTGCCCGGCGATGTCATCTTGACTGGCACACCTGCAGGAGTGTCCACGCTGCGCGATGGCGATATTGTGGAAGTTGCCATCGAAGGGCTCGGACGGCTGGTCAATCCCGTGGCGAAGGAGGAGCGATGACGACGACCGCGAGTCCTGCGGTCCGAGTGCGGTTTTGTCCTTCGCCGACCGGCAACCCGCATGTGGGATTGGTTCGAACCGCCCTTTTTAACTGGGCCTTCGCCCGACATGTGGGTGGCACCTTCGTCTTTCGCATCGAAGACACGGATTCAGCGCGCGATTCGGAAGAGAGTTATCAGGCCCTACTGGACACCCTCACCTGGCTGGGGTTGTCGTGGGATGAAGGGCCAGAAGTGGGCGGACCTTTTGGCCCCTATCGCCAAAGTGAGCGCCTTGAGATCTATCGCGATGTCGCCCAGCGACTGCTGGCCGCTGGTGTGGCCTACGAATCTTTCTCGACGCCAGAAGAAGTTGAACAACGGCGTCGGGCGGCCGGTCAGGATCCCAAGCTGGGTTACGACAATGCTGACCGGACGATGTCCGCTGACCAACGCGCGGCCTTCATCAAGGAAGGCCGACAGCCCGTTCTTCGCATGCGGATGCCCGATGAAGACATCGTGATCCACGACCTCGTGCGCGGCGAGATTCGATTTCCCGCTGGTTCAGTACCGGACTATGTGATCGTGCGTGGCAACGGTGAGCCGCTGTACACCTTGGTCAATCCAGTGGATGACATCTTGATGGGCATCACCCATGTGCTGCGGGGTGAGGACTTGCTGTCATCGACCCCTCGACAGATCGTGATGCATGAAGCACTTCATGCCATAGGGCTCGGTGCCGGTGAACTCCCTGTTTTCGGTCATCTTCCCTATGTGATGGGCGAGGGCAACAAGAAGCTCAGCAAGCGCGATCCTCAATCGGCGATCGCCTACTACCGCGAGCAGGGGTTCATCCCTGAGGGCCTGATCAACTACTTGGCGTTGCTGGGGTGGGCACTTGCGGAGGACCGAGATGTCTTCAGCATTGACGAGTTGGTAGCCGCATTCGAGATCAGCAGGGTCAATGCCAGTCCTGCCCGGTTCGACTTGAAGAAGGCTGAGGCGATCAACGCAGCGCATATCCGGGCTCTGCCCCCATCGGTTTTTGCTCAGCGAGTTCTGGACCGATTGATCCATGACGGCGTGCTGCCTGCCGAGCCCTCGTCCGAGCAGCGAGAACTCGTGACGGCGGCCGCCCCACTGGTGCAGGAGCGCATGGTGCTGCTGTCTGAGGCCACAGCGATGTTGAAGTTCCTCTTTGTGCAGCAGTTGACCATCGATGAATCGGCAACGGCCCTACTGACCACAGATTCGTATCCCGGCCTGCAGGCAGCCACGACAGCACTTCAGGAACTGCCGGCATTTGACGCGGAATCGATTGAGGTGGCACTACGAAGTGCGTTGATTGACGGCCTCGGGCTGAAACCCAAGACTGCGTTTGGTCCGCTACGGGCCGCGGTGACTGGTCGCCGGGTGTCGCCGCCATTGTTTGAATCGTTGGAGTTGCTTGGTCGTGACAAAGTTGTTCAACGACTTGTTGCAGCTCTAGAGGCCGCTGCGGGTTGATCTTTACTTCCCGGTAGACTGCGCTGGCTGCTTCGCCAGAAGTAGTCCCATGGGGTATGGGGTAATTGGCAGCCCGACTGGTTCTGGCCCAGTTAGTCTAGGTTCGAGTCCTGGTACCCCAGCGGTTGGAGCAAGCGGTTCCCTGTGTACCGTGCGCCCCGCACCATCGGAACAGATCAGTGAATGCAGGGTCTTTTCCAGGCCGGCCCCGTTGTGTAGCGGCCTAGCACGCCGCCCTCTCAA
>DPWC01000083.1 GCA_003529305.1 Actinomycetota bacterium | reverse complement strand
GCGAAGTGGACACCGCTTTATCGGTGGCGATGGCGCAGTCTCGAACGGCGGGCATCTCGCCGCACTCGCTCTATACGCTCAGCCGCCGCGCCTTCACCGAAGCCATGCGCCGTGGCCGGGCTTTGGGGCTGCGCGCTCATACGCACTTGGCTGAATCCGCGGACGAAGTGGAATTTGTCGCCGTAGGTACCGGACTGCTGGCCGACATGGCCACCACCATCGGCTGGAGTATGGATGCCGTCAATTGCGGAGGGTTGGCGCGCTCCCCGGCAGTGGAGATGGATCTGCTGGAAGGTCTAGGCCCCGATGTTCATGTGGCACACGGCGTGCACTGCGATGCTCACGACCGCGCACTGTTGCGCGACCGCGCAACGGCAGTGGCGATCTGTGTGCGCAGCAACAAGATTCTGGGCGCCGGTCGACCACCGGTCGCGGACTATCTGGCCGAGGGTTCGGTGATCGGAATCGGCACGGACTCGCTAGCGAGTTCGCCGTCACTGGATGTGCTCGAAGAGGCTCGAGCCACCCGCGATCTGGCTCGCTCCCAGGGCTACGACCTGCCGGATTTGAACCGACAGATATTCCATGCCCTCACGCTGGGTGGTGCACACTGTCTGGGTCTTGATGGGCGTACCGGTAGCGCCGGACGAGCCACAGACCGCATCGGTGTCCTGACGCCGCAGGCGGTGGGCGATCTGGCTGTCTTCGATGTCCCCATTGATGGCGACCCCTTTGCAGCGTTGATCGATCACGGCGCTGGTGAGTGTGTGGCCACCGTTCTGGCCGGAACCTTGGTGCATCGTCGAGGGGACTCATGAGCACCGACGATGCGCAGCGGAATGCTCCGATGAGCCCTGATGGTGCACCGCCGGAAACGCCGGCAGTGCGCGCTGACCTGACGAAGCAGCCCGCTGAAGTGGCGGCGATGTTCGACGGCGTGGCCTCGGCCTATGACCGCACCAACACGGTGCTCTCCCTAGGCCAGGACCGTCTGTGGCGTCGTGCCATGCGCACGGCAGTGGATGCGCGCATTGGTGATCGGGTGCTGGATCTGGCCGCCGGAACCGGCGTGAGTTCGCAAGAGCTCGCGCGAGATTCCGCGCAGGTCATCGCCTGTGATTTCTCGCTCGGCATGCTGCAAGCGGGTCAGACGAGCCGACCCGAGGTGACCTTCGTGGCCGGCGATGCGTTGGCGTTGCCCTTTGCAGACCATGCCTTCGACGCTGTGACGATCTCGTTTGGCCTGCGCAATGTGCACAACACCGTCGCCGCGCTTACGGAGATGCTCAGAGTCACCCGACCCGGTGGACGACTCGTGGTGTGCGAGTTCAGCCAGCCCACCACGCGATGGTTCAAAACGGTGTACCTGAAGTACCTCATGCGGGCGCTACCGAGCGTGGCCGAGCGAGTGTCGAGCAACCCGGAGGCGTATCGCTATCTGGCGGAGTCCATCCGGGCGTGGCCAGACCAGAGATCTCTGGCCGCGTTGGTGACTCAGGCGGGGTGGCAGCGAGTGAGTTATCGCAACCTCACCGGAGGTGTGGTCGCGCTGCACCGCGCGTATGCTCCGCAAGCGTGACGATCGCTTCCTCCACGACGGATTCTGATGTCAAGTCGCCAGCGCCCGATGCGTCAAAAGTTACTGACGACGATGCGAGCGTCAGCGCCGATGTCGTCATCGTGGGTGCCGGACCGGCCGGATCGACGACCGCCCACTACCTCGCGCGCAGCGGGCTGAATGTCGTTCTGTTAGAGAAGACAGCGTTTCCTCGCGAGAAGGTCTGCGGTGACGGCCTCACGCCCCGGGCCGTCAAGCACCTCATTGACCTTGGGGTAGACATCTCGGAAGAGGCGGGCTGGATTCGCAACAAGGGCCTGCGGATCATCGGTGGTGGTCATACCCTGCACATTCCGTGGCCTGAACTCAGCGACTACCCCAATTTCGGACTGGTACGCACCCGTAAAGATTTCGACGAGGCATTGGCGCGCCACGCTGTTGCCAGTGGTGCGCAACTCTTCGAGCGCACCAGCGTGACGGATCCGATCATTGATGAACGAACGGGGCGCATCATCGGAGTCAGCGCCCGAACTACTCTGCCGGATGGTTCGGCCGGTCCTTCGAAACGGTTCTATGCCAAAGTCATCGTGGCTGCTGACGGCAACTCGAGTCGGTTGTCCTTGGCCATGGGTCTGACCAAACGCGATGATCGCCCGATGGGTGTGGCGGTGCGCACCTATTACACAAGTCCGCGGACTAACGACGACTGGTTGGAGTCATGGCTCGAGCTGTGGGAGGGCGACAAGTTGCTCCCGGGCTACGGCTGGATCTTCGGGGTCGGCGATGGCACGGTCAATGTGGGCTTGGGGATCTTGAACACCAGCACGGCGTTCCAGCAGGTGGACTACAAGGATCTGCTGCGTCGGTGGCTTGACCAGACCCCGGAGGACTGGGGACTTCGCGAAGCCAATCAAGTTGGCGCCGTGCGCGGTGCCGCATTGCCGATGGGCTTCAATCGCACGCCGCACTACACGCGCGGACTGCTGTTGGTCGGCGATGCCGGCGGCATGGTGAACCCGTTCAATGGCGAAGGCATCGCCTATGCGATGGAGTCCGGCACTCGCGCCGCAGAAGCGATCGTCCAGGCCTTAGGACGCACGGGAATGGCGCAGCAGGAACTGGCTCTGCAGGGCTATCCGCGCGCGATGCGTGAGTCGTTGGGCGGGTACTACACATTGGGCCGGTGGTTCGTGAAACTGATTGGTCGGCCCGAGGTTATGAGATTCGCCACACAACATGGCCTGCCCCATGACCGCGCTATGCGCCTGACATTGAAGATGCTCGCGAACCTCACTGATGCGCGTGATGGCGATGCTTATGACCGCATCGTGAACACCCTCTCGCGGGTGGCCCCCACGGCCTAGAGGCCGTTTCTGCCCGCCTAGGATGGGCAGGCCGATCAATGCTTCGTCCCCGAGGAGGGGTGGGTCCGCCGTGAATGTCTACACGCCGATCCTGATCCTCGCGGCTATCGGCGCTGGCTTCGCTTTGTTCTCCATTGTCTCCGGCGCGATCGCTGGTCCAGCCCGCTACAACCGAGCGTTGTTGGATGCCTACGAGTGCGGCATTGACCCCGTGGAGCGTCCCGCGATGGCGCGCATTCCGGTGAAGTACTTCCTCACCGCGATGTTGTTCATCATCTTCGACATTGAGATCGTTTTCCTCTACCCCTGGGCGGTCGCCTTCGATCGCCTCGGGCTCTTCGGGCTGGTCGAGATGGTCCTGTTCATCCTTACTGTCTTCGTGGCGTACGGCTATGTCTGGCGCCGCGGCGGGCTTGAGTGGGACTAAGGCGGCCATCTGATGGGTGTTGAGGAGAAACTCCCCAGCGGGGTCCTGCTGACCACGGTGGAGGGGCTCATTGGCTACATGCGCAAGAACTCCCTGTGGCCGGCCACTTTCGGATTGGCGTGCTGCGCCATCGAGATGATGGCCACCGGTGCCGGCCGCTATGACCTTGCCCGTTTCGGCATGGAGGTGTTTCGCGCGTCGCCTCGCCAAGCCGACTTGATGATCGTTGCAGGACGACTGAGTCAGAAGATGGCGCCGGTTCTGCGCACCATCTACGACCAGATGGCCGAGCCGAAGTGGGTCATCGCGATGGGTGTGTGCGCCAGCAGCGGTGGCATGTTCAACAACTACGCGATTGTTCA